>CAUZBV010000548.1:0-2949 GCA_963578115.1 Myxococcales bacterium | reverse complement strand
GTCAATGTGGTCCGATTATTGGCCCCGATGGTCTGTCCGACCTCACTCATGGATTCCATTGCATTCGATGTGATTCGGGAGGTAGGGCGACTCGCAAGCGACGCTTCGTCTCGCAACTTCTTGTTTGTGTCTGGGGCGATCATGCGCTCTCTTCAAACGGTGCAAGACGCTCGGCGTTCGGTCCTAATCACCCAGCGCGACCCCTTCGCGGCGAGGATCGGCGCCGCCTGTCCACCCCTCTCCATTGCGGAGGATGGCATGGAGGCCGCTGTTCAGGCTCCGGGTTTTTACTTTGTGCCCCAGGGCTTCCAGCTGGGCTTGAATTCGGCCGACCCACTCTTCGTAGCCGGGGAACACTTCGATCTCCGTCCGACCATTTCGGTTGACCACGTTGGGTCGACTTAAGGCCGCTTGGACATCGAGACCGCCATCCAAGATCCCAATGAGCGCACGGGTGACGTATCCGATGATCCGGCTTCCACCGGGGGATCCAATGGCCAGGTGAAAAGCGCCCGTGTCGTTCTTGAACACCAGCGTGGGCGACATGGAGCTTCGGGGGCGCTTGCCGCCTTGGATCCGATTGGCGATGGGACGTCCGTTCTTTTCAGGCACAAAGGAAAAGTCGGTGAGTTCGTTGTTGAGTAAAAAGCCACGCACCATCAAATGGGCGCCGAAGGCTTGTTCAATGCTGGCCGTCATGGACACCACACGACCCGAATCATCGGCTGCGACCACGTGCGTTGTGGACGGGAGCTCCAGGGATTGGTCGGGTGAGCGATTGCGGTGCACGCTTCCAAGTTGGCCGGCCTTGGCTTTCCCCATGCTTTTGGCGGGATCGATGTGTTTCGATCGGCTTCGGAGATAGTCCCGATTGAGCAACGCGTCTACCGGCACCGAGACGAAGTCGGGATCGGCCAGATAGAGCCCCCGATCCGCGTAGGCGAGGCGGCTGGATTCGGCGTAGAGATGAATGGCGTCCGGGGTGTCAGCACCCACTCTCGCGGAGTCAAAGGCTTCGAGATGTCCCAGGATTTGAAGGGTGGTCACCCCCCCGGAGGTCGGCGGCGGCATGGTGCATACGCGCCATGTCCGGTACGGGCGGCACAAGGCGCTGCGGGGCTTGGATTGGTATTGCGCCAGGTCTTTGAGGGTCATCCGGCCACGGCTGTTGCGCGCGTTCTGAACGGTCTTAATGATGTCTTCGGCGATGGGACCTGTGTAGAACGCGTCCGCTCCGTGTTCGGCGATTTGGCGCAAGGTGTCGGCCAACGCGGGATTCACCAAGAGGGTACCCACGGGTTTGGGCTCTCCAGAGGGCAAATAGAAGTAGGGGCCTGCGTTGGGATCGGCCGCCAAGAACCGGTCGGTGGACAAGAGCGCGTAGAGCCGGTCCGAGAGCGGAAATCCTTTCTCTGCGAGTTGGATGGTGGGCTCAAAGAGTGTCTTCCAGGGGAGTTTGCCGTGCGCGCGATGCACTTGCTCGAAGAGGCGGAGCTGCCCGGGGACGCCCACCGACAGGCCACCCACCATGGCGTCGAAGAAGGCCTTGGGTGTGCCGTCCGCATGTTGGAATTGATTGGCTGTGGCCGTTTCGGGCGCCGTTTCACGTCCGTCATAGGCCTGCACTGCCTTTGCTTTTGGATCGTAATGCAACAAAAAGGCGCCTCCGCCGATCCCCGAGGATTGAGGCTCCGTCAGCGTGAGCATGATGCCCATGGCGATGGTCGCATCGGCGGCGCTTCCGCCTTGACGCAACACCCATCGTCCCGCTTCCGCCGCTTGGGTCGTGGCCGCCGCGGCCATGTGACGTTGAGCGTGTTGCGAGGTGCGCTGGGCAAAGCCCGATGCCGCCTCCGGTGCGATGTCTTCGTTGCTTTGACCGGCACCGGTGGTGGCGCAGGCGGCGAGGGCCAGCGCGAGCAAGACGGTGAGGCAGTGTTTCATGATTGGGTTCCCGGCCCCGGGGTGGAACGCTGGGCCGGGCGTTTGCCCACAAAGAGCCAAGCAGCGCCGAAGGTCAGGGGGGTGGCTTCCACGGACTCGAGTCCGGCGTCGACCATCAACTGTGAGAAGTCCTCCGGGGTTGGGAACTTGTCGATGGACTCTTGGAGATATCGGTATTCCTTTCTTCCAGCCACCATGGCACCAATCTGAGGCATGACAAAGCGCATGTGGAGTCGCGCAAAGGGAGAGAGCCAATGTCCTTGGGGGATACCGAGCTCCAAGACAGCGACCGTGCCGCCCGGTCGTGTGACGCGAACCATCTCTTGAAGGCCTACGAATCGGTCCGGGACATTGCGGATCCCAAAACTGATGGCGCAGGCGTCAAAATCATGGTCGTCAAAGGGCAAGGCTTGGGCATCGCCAGCCACCAATTGGATCCGGTCGGCCAGGTGAGCGTTTTCAATTTTTTCCCGGCCCACCGCGAGCATCTCGTGGCTGGGATCGATGCCCGCCACCGCCGTGTCGTCCATGGCGGTGGCGATGGCCAGGGCCACATCGGCCGTCCCCGTGGCCACATCCAACACGCGCATGCCGGGCGCGAGCGAGAGGGCGTTCACGAGCCGTTTGCGCCATCGCTTGTCTGTGCCCAGACTGATGACGCGGTTCATGCGGTCGTAGCGTCGGGCGATGCGGTCGAACATGGCGCCGCTGCCGTCGGCTTGTCGTGTTTCCGGTGTGGGTTGGGTCATCACAGTGGCAGGGATGGTACTCCAATTGAGGGCCACGTCCACGGAAAAAGCTCCTCTTTCTGGCGCTTGCCTGCATGGGGTATTCGGGCTAGCGTGTCCAGGCATCGCCGAGTGCATTCCAAGGAGGGATGGATGGGTTGGGTCGTACGGTACGCGTTGAGAATGATGATGCCATCCGGGGGAGAGTTGCCCGGTGTGGAAGACACCCATATGGTGACCTACCTTCGGCAGCTTCGGCGCGAAGCCCCCTTCACCG
>CAUZBV010000547.1:0-2955 GCA_963578115.1 Myxococcales bacterium | reverse complement strand
CGTTTGAGAAGACGTCCTCATTGTCGAGCGGATTGAATTGATACAACGTGATGGGGCCCGTGCTCTCGATGCGATACGCCGACTTCGTACGACCGGTTCCGTCGATGCTGTTTTGAGGCGGGAGGAGAAAGGTCTCCAAGCTCAGGGGCAACACCGTCTTTTCTTGCTTTGTGCCGTCGGGCAACCACACGGTCACGACCGCCGACGCGTTGACGGATGTGTTGGAGGCGCTGACCGCAAACTGGGCGTTCTGTGCGTCCACGGTTCCGCCCCCCGGTCCACTGTCCACTGCGTTGTCCAGATCCACCGCAAAGAAACCGCACCCCACATTGGTGTTGGCTTTAATGTCCCCCGAACAGGGGCTGATGCACACACCCAGCGCGCATGTGCCGCCACTCGACGTGCAATCTTGCTGTAGATCATAGCCAGAGCCGTCCAACTTGCACTTAAACGACTGATTGTCCTGGCACATTTTTGTGCCGGGATAACACACCAAACACTGACCGTTCCCGCATGTTGTTCCCTGGGGGCAGACCTGCAGGATGTCAAATCCCGACCCATCGTTCTTGCATTGAATCACCTGGTCATTGAGGCAGGTCTTGTCACCGGGATTACAGGGCACGCACTCATTGTTGAAGCAGAGCTTGCCACCGGAACACTGCGCCGTCGTCAGGCATTGGACGCAGACGCCATTTCCTGCACAAAAAGGAAGCCCGGCCGGGCAATCCGCGTCTTTTGTGCATTTGGGCCCTGTTGAGCTTGTGTCGGTCGTCGCGTCCGGCTGAAAGACATACCCATCTCCCTTCGGACTGGGAACCGGCACCGTGGAGTTCCCACTGGAACCACACGCCTGCAGAGCCAAACAGAAGAGCAAGAGCGCAACAGAGAGCGCGAGCTTGATAGAGCCTGTCATACGGGGTGTACTCCTCTTCGCCGACGCCCCAATCATAGCGATTTGCACAGCCGTTGCACTAGGAAACGACAAAGAGCATAGAGAAAGACAGGGAAAGCCATCTCTTGACGCTGTCGATTCCCTCCGCTACAAACACCCGCTAGCGGGTGACACCACAACGGACAAGGACATGACAAAACCAGACTCGGCACAATCCATTCGCAAGGGGCCGCTGTGGGCAGCAATCACGCTGTTAACCATCGGGCTGGGTGTGGCCATCTATGGTGTGTTGGTCAAGCTCCGCGCTGAGATTAATGCCGATTACAGCGCTGGATGCGACGTCGGCTCCATGAGTTGTACAGCCGTCATGAGCCACGATGAGTATGCTCTCGTGATGGGCATCCCCATCGCTTTGTGGGCACTGCCAACCTATTTGGTCATGACCACCCTCGCATGGTTTGGACTCAAAGGCGCCGACTCCAAACACGCCAAGACGGCCACCCAAATGCTGGTGGTCATGGGCGGGCTCACCACTCTCTACGCGGCCTATTTGTTTTATGCGTCCCACGTGGTCATCGACCAGCTCTGCCCCGTGTGCCTCACGATGTACGCAGTGCAGGTCGGCGCCTTTGTCTGTGCCGTCTTGGCGGCACCCACGTCGCTCCTGGACTCTCTGCGCGACGGTGCCCGAGCCGCGCTGGGTATGACTCTTCCGGTGATGGCCACAACCGCCGTATTTGTGGTCACACTCGGCGTATCGCTGATGTGGTACCACCACGAACGCACGATCACCTTTCACAGCACGGCTCAATACCAACTGGAGCGAGCTGAGTCTCTGATGCAAGAGAAGCGTGGTGCGGAAGTCACCAAGCTCTTGGCCGGTCTCACAGGACAACCCAACCCCTATTTCGCCTATGCCTCTTCGTTGGCACGTCGGGCCACGGATCAGCAATACACGGAACCCAGAGCGGACGAAATGGAGACCATCTCAGCCGAAGAGTTGGCTGGACTGTTGGAACCTGCCCCGACAGCGCCACAACCCACCGCCAAATTGGCCCGAAAAACTGCACCCAAAGCGACGCCCAAGGCCACAGCACCATCCGCGCAGCCGCTGCGCGCTCCCCGACGGGCACGACGAACGGAGATGGGATACAGCTACTTTGAAGTGCCGGTGGGCTCCGACGATTTCTTGCACGGTCCGGCGGATGCTCTCGTGACGGTCGTGGAGTTTGCAGACTTCGAGTGTGCGTATTGCAAGATGCTGTCCGGCAACCTAAAGAGACTGCGCGAAAAATACGCCGACAAAGTCCGTTTTGTTTTCAAGTACTACCCCATGGATGGCACGTGCAATCCCCGAATGGGCGGCGAAAAAATGCATCCCAACGCCTGCCATTGCGCCAAGGCCTCCTATTGTGCGGGCAAGCAAGGGAAGTTCTGGGAAGCGCACGACAAGCTCTTTGCCAAACAGGGCGAACTGGAAGCCGACAAAGTGCGTGGCTACATGGAGGACCTGGGACTGGACATGAGCGTCTGGGAGAAGTGCATGGGATCGTCCGAGCCGGTCAATCGAATTCGAAAAGACATCCGAATTGCCGCATTGGCGGGCATTACCGGCACCCCGCGGACCTACATCAACAACCGTCTTGTGAGCGGATCAGCCACCGTATCCATCCTGGATTACTACATTCAGAAGGCGTTCGAAAATCCAGACATGCCCAACAGCCGGGCTCCAGCGGTTGCCCCCACCGAAGCCATGGGGGCGATGGTCAAAGCAACCACCACGGGAGGGCCCTTTTACATCGATCGCTTTGAAGCCACCATCGACAAACAAGGGCGGGCCGTCAGTCTGCCCAACGTACAACCCGCCAGTGCCAGTTGGTTCGACGCCAAGCAGGCCTGCGAGAAGGCCGGTAAACGCATGTGCAGCGAGGAGGAGTGGATTTCGGCGTGCACGGGCAAAGCGGCCGTCGACAACAACAAGAACACCTGGTTCAACGATGACGAGATCGAAGGCACACGGTACCCATATGGTTCTTTTTACGAAGGGAGCACCTGCCACGACG
>CAUZBV010000546.1:0-2960 GCA_963578115.1 Myxococcales bacterium | reverse complement strand
TGGGATCAGCACTTCAAAAGTACATGCGTTTGGCCCCATGGGACTTAACGAACTCACATCCCGTAAGTTTGTTGTGTTTGGACAGGGTCACACCCGCCAATAATCCACCAAGGTTCCCAACCAAATTACTGAGAACTTTGCTCGCAACCACTACCAATGGGTATACTGGTATACAGGTGCCATCTTTTATGGCACGCTTTGTTCATTACGAAGGAGCTTGATCGTACTTGATGGATACAAAAGAACGCGTACTACGCATCAAAGACTTGGCCTTTGACAAAAAGGCTTTTGACCTCAAGATCTTCCACATTAATCCTCTCGTCGGATACACAGATTACCTCCTCATCTGCAGTGCTCGGAGCGATCGCCAGGTACAGGCGATCGCCAATCACATTGCGATGACCATAAAAAAAGAGGACAACATCCACTGCAATGGCATCGAAGGAGAGAGCCATGGCCAATGGGTGTTGATGGACTTCGGTGACGTCGTCGTTCATATCTTCAACGTACCCATGCGTGAAGCGTATGATCTCGACGGACTCTGGTCGGATGCCGACCAAATCCCTGTGGAAGCACCGGCCTGGGAAGCCGAAATGCGTTATAATCTCTACGACTACTAACTGACGTTATTGCAGTGAAAATTCTTGTCCTGAGTCCGGCACGACTGCGAGAGCCGTCATTGCACGAACGCTTCCAGTATTACCAAAAACTGCTGCGAAAGCGCATAAGCATCGAATCGCGCTTGGTGAAGACTGGAACGCTCTCCAGTGCCGTTCCCAAAGGATGGTATTGCGTTGCACTGGATGAAGGCGGACGTGCCGTCAATTCGGTGCAATTGGCTCGCTGGCTTGAAAAGAGAATTGCATCAGGGATCACAGGCATCGCATTTCTTATTGGCGGAGCTGACGGCCTCACTGACGAGGATCGACAAGGCGCTGACGATGTCCTTTCGCTCTCATCGCTGACGCTGCCACACCAATTGTGTTTTGTTGTTCTTTCCGAACAGATTTACCGTGCAACGAGCATCATCAATCGAGAACCATACCACCGCGAGTAGGCTCTTCGTTCGTAGCATTTCTCGGTCTTGAATCGTTAACCAGTGTATGGCCTGGCTCCAACCACAATCCCACCTCGTATCGGTTGTTTTTCCCAACCGATGCATTGCCTGCAGCGCGCTAACACCACAGCGAAGCACCCCCTTTTGTGCGGTGTGTGATCACAGTCTGATCGGGCCACCAACCTGCTGTTTTCGGTGTGGGATTCCAATCACAGACAGGTTCAACGAACAGACTCCTGTGTGCGGAAGGTGCATGGTGCAGCGGGACTATCCAATCATGCAAAGCTGGTGGGCATTCGAATACGGTGGTGCTGTCGAACAGGCGTTGCAGCGTCTTAAGTACGGCAAGGATTGGTCCATCGCCCGTCCCTTGGGATCGCTATGGCTTCCGCCGAAATCCAGTGTGGATGACATTGAGCTTTGGGATGTAATCTGTCCGGTCCCACTGCACTGGCGCCGGCGCATCCGGCGTGGATTCAATCAGGCAACGCTCATTGCCCGCATCATCGCCAAACGCCTTGGTTTGCCACTGCTGATCAACGTGTTGTTTCGAACCCGCTACACATCGTCCCAAGTCCGATTGCGCGCACAAGAACGGGCACTGAACGTCCAAAACGCCTTCCGAGTCCGCCACCCCGTGGCCATCCAAGGCAAGCGAGTTCTTTTGATCGATGACGTGGTCACCACCGGCGCAACGGCTCGAGCATGCGCACGCACACTTCGACGCAGTGGAGCAGCGTCCGTCAGTGTCTGGTCGGTCACGCGCCGTCTGTAAACACGCCCAGCACGACCATTCGATGCCTGTGGGGCACAGTGATTAAAAGTGAAACTGGACGTTGCCTTCGATGGTCAAGGTGTTCAGGAATGCGCTCTCGGTCGCGAGGATCCCGTATTCCGCATCGCTGTTGTCCACATAGAACCCATGGTAAAGCAATCGAAAACCAAGCGTTGCACTCGGCGTTATGCCAAAATCGACGCCGCCACCCGCCCGTAAGCCGCCGCCGGTCAACTCTTCCCGAAATTCTTCCGAAAACATGTATACAGCCGCGCCCAGTTGCAGATAGGGCTGGAGTCGAGCCGACTGTGGAACCAAGTACATTTTCATGTCGCCGCCGACCGACTGAATCATCGCGTTATCGGGTGTGCTCGTAAATTGAGCGCTGTTTGTGGACTGAAACGATCCCATGTAGCTCAATTCGATGCCCAAGAAGGGAGACAACCGGGCCCCGATCATCAATGACAACCCACCGCCGCCCGAATACACTTTGGACAACTCATCGTCCGTTTCGACAAAGTAGTTGCCCACCACGCCCAAACCAATATAGGCCCCGGAGCGACCACGATCATGAACCACACGGGCAGGGCGATGCCTCCGGTGGTGTTTTCCTGAAGCCGGTGGATGTCCTTCGAGCACGCGCTCTTCATGCTGGCCTGAGTGAGCGTGCGTCAGGGTAGGCATGCCAAGAAACAAAAGTGCGGAACAAGCCAATAATGAAGGAACTTTCATGGATACGACCTCTTTTCGTTTGGATCGCCTATTGTCGACGAATCATCTGTTGGACGAAGAAGACCTTCATATATTCGATTTTGCCCGGCACAATTGTCAACGGAGTCGGAAAAAGGAGGGTGACCAAGCCGCTCGTCACCCCCTGCCCACCGGATCCCGAACACCCAGGCGAACTCGGCTCGTACTCGCTCGACCACCTGCTCCAGAGAAGGGGTCTTTTCTCCAATCAAACAACGTATAGAGGTCACACCGCGGTCGTGTAAGCCACAGGGGACAATCCAGTCGAAATGGGTCATGTCCGGGCAGACATTCAGGGAGAATCCATGCGTCGTAATGCGCCGATGTACATGAACACCAAAGGCCGCGATCTTATTGGGTCCAACCCATAGTCCGGGC
>CAUZBV010000545.1:0-2975 GCA_963578115.1 Myxococcales bacterium | reverse complement strand
ATGTTTGAGAGCGCCCCTGTGGACTATACGGTACGTGACGTGGGGTGCAAGCAGAGGTCGGCTTTTGCGGGCGATGGGCCCCGTTAGCTCGCCACCCGGTTGAGGTTGTCCGCGATGCGCAACGCATTGGCCATGATGGTCAAGGTGGGGGGAACGCCGCCCATGGTAGGCAGGCACGCGCCGTCGATCACATGCAATCTCGGAACGTCATGTACTTGACCAAAGGAGTTCACGACCGAAGAGGCCGGATCGCTGCCCATCCGACACGTCCCGGCTTGCAAGAAGTAGGTCCGCTTGAGGGGGCCGTCCTCTTCCATCCGCAGAAGATTGGGGCTGAGATTACCGAGCACGTCATGGGCCAGGTCACGAAGCCGCCGCACGCGTTTGACTTCGTGCGGAAAGTCATCCACCTCGATGCGGGCGACGGGCAGACCGACCGAATCGGTCTGCTTGCTGTCCAAGCGGACACGCGCACCAGGACGTGGAAGCATTTCCACAAAGCACTCATAGGCAATGGATCGTTCCTCGGCGAGGCTGATCAACAATCGCTCCATCAATGCGGGGCCCATGGGCATGTTGGTGGGGCCGTCTCGTCTCAGCGCGCGCAGCCCCTGTTGGATCGGGTTGCGATGTGCTCGATCGATGATGAGGGTGCCACACTTTGGATAGGGCCCGGGGGCGTCCCGGTCGATGTATCGATCTTGGAAGCTCCGGTTGATGAAGGAATGGTGATCCGTTTCTTTCGGGAACTCGACGGAAGGATAGGGGAACACAGCACGTCCGGGCGAGTCCAATGAGACGACGAGGTTGCTGCCCACTTGGCCGTGCCTATTGCCGATCCCCGTGGGGTGGCGTGCATCTTGAGAGAGCAAAAGCAGCCGGGCCGACTCCACGGCCGACGCGGCCAGCAAGATGGTGTCGGCCTCGATCTTGTGGCGATTGCCCTTGTCATCCACAGCAATGACGGCCTTTGCCTCACCCAGCGAAGAAAGTTGAATGGCAACCGCTTGAGCGCCGGGGAGGATGCGGCACTTCCCCGTCTGTTCAGCAGCGGGCAGAAAGGAATCCGCCGTCGACGCCTTGGCACCGACCGGACACCCGTAGGCGCCACAATAACCGCAGTCAATACAGGGTCGTCGGTTCATGTGTTCTGCTGTCAGAATGCCACGGGGCGTTGCATAGGGATGAAGTCCCTTGGCCCATGCCACTCGGTCGATTCGGCGCGCCATGGCGTGGGTCGGCAGCGGGGACTGTGGGTACGTGATCTTTCCGGGCCCGAAGAGATTGGCGCCGGACTCGCCAGAGAGTTGAAGGTATTCCTGGATTTCATCGTAGTAGGGCTGCATGTGTCCGTATTTGATCGGCCAATCGATGAGCGTGCTCCCTTTGGGCTGGCCGTAGAGGGTCCGTCCCTCGAAGTCCTCTTCATGCATGCGATAGAGCATGGCGCTCATATGCACGGTGCCACCGCCTACGCAACAGGATGTCCATCCCTCATACGTCTTGTGAGCCCGCCCCCCTTTTCCTTCCAACAACATGTGTGGATCGTCCGCGATGGACGGCACAAATCGATCGCGCCGACAGGAACCGACCTCGTCGGGGATCACGTCGCGTCGTTCGATGCGCGGACCCTTCTCCAAGACGAGGACCCGCCACCCTTTCGCCGACAGTCGCCAAGCCGCCGGGCCGCCTCCGGCGCCGCTGCCCACAATCACCGCGTCCCAGCGTTGACTGGACGCCTCCTTGAGCATCTGGGCGGTTGCCCCTTTCCGGTGGCTGGTAACAAGACCGTCCACGACTAACTCCCTACATTACTGTAATCGCTGAAGTGGAACGCTTTGCCCGCGATGGGAATTTTAAGTTTTGCCCACACCGCACCCTCGGTGTTTCCACCCCGTGCGGGGTGCCCCAAATAGCCTTCCATCGCAAAGTCCATGAACGCATCTTGAAACAAGGCCCACGGCACCCTTTTGGACCTCTTCTTTCGTGCGGCTTTTAGGACGTCAACGCGTTGGGGACAGGGGATGCGGGCGAGGACGGCGTTGTGCTTCTTGAGCGCCTCTTGATTGAGGGCGGCGGTCGCCTTTGCCAGCAAGGTTCGCACCCCGTGAAAGCGCGGCTCGGATAACGTCCTCGCCATGTACTCGTGGACACCGACTTGCAGCGCGTTCGGCAAGCCCTCATGGGTCGGAAATACGGCGCTCAACAGCGCCATGATCGTGATGCTGGCGATCTCGTTCTCAGGCACGATGTCCACCACCCCAAATCCGTCGACGCTGGTGGGTATGGTGAGATCCGGGGGGACCGGTTTTGCGGCCTCAGCCTCTTGGGTTGGTTTCTTGGGTGCCGCCCCCTTTTTGCACCCCAGGGACGTCCATACGACCGCGAGCGTTGCGCCGGTTCCAACCAGGCCTCCGAGAAATTCTCGGCGGCCTGCGGGATCGGCGATGTCGAGTCGATCGCGGTCGTCGTCCGTCGTTCTCAAATTTCGTTGCGTCGTGTACGGGTTCCGATCAAGGCCAAGAGTGCCAGGGCGAAGAGAAAGAGCATCCCGCCCGTGGTGGTTGCAGCGCCGATGGTGCAGCCGCCACCGCCGCTGTCACTACTTCCCTTCGGGCTCTCGTCCACGCAGATACTCTGGTCGCCGCAGATTTCCCCATCCCCGCAGTCGCCACAGGTGCCCCCACAGCCGTTGTCGCCGCAGGCTTTTCCTTCGCAGTCCGGTTCGCAGGCGTTCTTGCCGCAGTAGCCATCGGAGCCACAGACCTCGTCGTCGGGGCAGGTGCCACAGGCGGTGCCGCATCCGTCGTCACCGCAGTTGATCCCGCCACCCCCATCATCCGGGCAATCGGGGAGGCATTGGGGCGTTGTGCACTGGCCGTCGTCGCCGCAGATTTCCCCATCCCCGCAGTCGCCACAGGTGCCCCCGCACTTGTTGTCGCCGCAGGCTTTTCCTTCGCAGTCTGGATCACAGG
>CAUZBV010000544.1:0-2987 GCA_963578115.1 Myxococcales bacterium | reverse complement strand
CCGCACACCGTCACGAAGAGACCGCGCGAACAGTTGTTGTCGTCGCAGTCGGTAAAACCGTTCTGATCGTTGTCGATGCCGTCACCACACGCGACGTCGCTGTGCTCGGAGGTGCAACAGGTCTCGGGGATGTTTTGGCAGCCACGATCGCCACAGTCGAACTGCCCATTGTCGTCGTTGTCGACAAAATCGCTGCAAATCAGAAGCGCATAGGGCCCCTTGCCCCCTTCATTCTCATAGAAGGGTATCAGCGGCACGCGCTCGCCACACAGGGTGGATTGAACAATGCAATCAGGATCACGGCAGTCGGTCAGTCCATCGTTGTCGTTGTCGAACTCATCGGAACAGCTGAGATCATTGTCCTCATACCCTTGTACGTGTTTCACGGGTTCGGTGTATCCACACGCTTTGAGTGTCAACGCCACGAGGCAAAGGCCTGCCAGCCCCAAGAAAACTCGTTCGGAGGTGGAGCGCTGCTGTTTCACCGAAGACACGCTGCCTTCTCGGCGCCATATCGACGCTGAAATTTTACGTAAATCATGCACGCCAACGGTGTGCTTGTTTTAGAGAACATTCCCACCGCCTGCGCCTTGGCCAAGATGGACTCAACCGCGACGCGATGACTCGATGTCTTGAACCTTGTCGCGATTCCAGTGCGCGCAAACTCGCTCACCATTGTGTTCACGGCTGCGGCATCATATTCCGACAAGACCGAAGCAAGATCCGCGTTTTTCTGCAGGGAAGCCGCAAAGGCTGTGACTTTGGCGTCATCCACATCCTGCGCGGGTTGGCACACGTATTGGCATTCTTCGTAAATATCGGTGTGCTTTTGTTTTTCCGAATGCCCATCGCTTGAAGCGACGTTTCGATTGTACCCCGTCCCCGACGAACGCTCGTCTGCCGAGTGGAGTGAGGTCATCACAAAACTGGGGACACCATGAGCCCACATTCCACGCCGATTGACGATCGCATCCCGTTGGGCTTTTTGAATGGCGGGGTGAGCGCCTTCCAGGGTCACCGTCATGGCATGAGCGAGACCTTTTTGCACCTGCTCAATGGCCAAATCCAAACAATCCCACAGCATCCGGCCATACCCGTCTCGACTCCCATCGGACTTGCAGTTCCAGGTTCCTCGACGCGCATTGAGCGTGCCCTTGCTCGCGTAGTGTGATAGCTCGTGTGCAGTCCAGCTTCCCCACATATGGACGGGACCGTAACTCTCCAACGTATTGAAACCGGCCGTTCGCGCCCGGGTCCCTTTGTAGGGGCCTGCCAACACACGAAAGCTGTCGCCATCATTAAAGTAAACGGCGGTCGGCACGCCATTGAGGTAGACTCGTGTCGCCACTTCGGCGTGCCCGATTGTGGGCACAGACAGAAGGACAAGCGCTGCCAATATCATGTGTCGAATAGATGTCATCAAACCGATCTCCATTTGCCGCCCAACCCCTTTTAAGCGTGGAGTGGCGACCACTTATACGATGCAACGCCCCCAGAGGCAACCGAGAGTTTTGCCAATGCAGGGCATTGTGAAAACACGGACTGCTAATGAACCATTCGGACGCGTGGTTTCATCCCCAACGACCCGATTTCCAAAGAAGTCTCCTTATGGTTTCATTTTCCGACGCTCGTCAATCCGCGCATCGATCCGCGCATCCTCGGCGACGCCCTGTAAGTATTGGCGCATGGCATACAAGTACTTGATCAAGATGTCCGCCGGGATCGTTGTGTCACTCTCCAACAACTCGACGATCTCTTCCGTCGACTTTCCATCCTCACTGAGCTCGATAATTCGGGGCGTAATTTTCTCCAGAGCCGGCCCCCATTGCTTGATCTCATCGGAATCCAACGAGGCGTGTGTGGCCACCATCCGCGCACTGATCAACGACAAGACGCCGTACAAAAGCGCCAACAAAGCAATGGGAAACTGAAACCCGGACGTGATGGGAATGCTAAAGATCGGTTTGACCGCCATGTCAAACACGACCATCGCCACCCCAATCGCTATCCACAAGTAACCCTTCCTCATGATTTTGGCATTGTTACCGAGAGCGACGGATTGGATCAATCGAAACCGGTGACCAGGGGAAGAACAATTCGAGGAATGGGACACGGTTTGACCCCGTGCGAGTTGACGTACATTTCGACCGGGGGCTATGGTCGCTCTAATGCAGCGCGTATTTATCGGTTGTGTGGTCGCAATGTTCACTCTCTCGGCGGGCTGTGGATCCGCCCTGGAAGAGCCCATCAGCAACGCCGATGGTTGTCTACTGATCAACGAAGCCCTCAGCACAGTATGCACAGGAGACGAATCGTTGGAGTGGCTCAATTGTGACGTGCTGCCGGGCTGTCCCTCGGGCACCGTGGAAGGCCAGCACATTAAAACGTGTGCGCTAGAAATCGAATCCGCAGCAAGTTGCAGCAAAGCCAAGCAGGTCGAATGTACGATCAGCAAGCTCGATTGTGGATCCGCGGCAGCGACCTTTACCGAAGCCATCGGTGTAAAGGCGGCCTGCGAATCGTTAGGAAATGCCGTTGACACCCAATGCGAGGACACCGAGATATTTGATTGTGATGTGTTCGTGAATTGCCCGGGGGGGGCCGTCGATGCCGTCGATGTGAATAGCTGTGTGTCCCTGATCGAGCAAGCCACCACCTGTGCAACCGCAAGAACCACCGAGTGTGTGATCAGCGCAAAGTATTGCGCGCCCCCCTAAGCGAAGATCCCTAGTCAGAACAACACGAAGGTTCTTCCGGCTCTGCATCATGACAGTGATCATCGTCGTCGTGGCCGTGCTCCGGTAATATTTTTCCAACAAATCGCCGAGGGCCTAAGCGAAGTACGGAAAGTACAAACACCAGACCCAAGGCAATCAGAGCGAAAAGTTCCCATCCGCTGACACCGTGTTCGTGGAGCGAGAAGGTGGACAAAAATCCGGCGTCGCCACCCATCCACAGATTGACCAACAACCCCAACCCAATGGATG
>CAUZBV010000543.1:0-2988 GCA_963578115.1 Myxococcales bacterium | reverse complement strand
CGGGGTGCGGTCTGTGTTCAGTAATCACTCCTATGGAACGGCGATTGACATCAATCGAAACGACAACGGCCTGTATCGGGCCTGCAAGGTCCCCATCAATGAGCTCACGACCCAGCGAGTGCGGCGATGTCGCCTGCGCGTGGGTGGCCGTTGGGACCCAGACAAGAACCCCAAGACGACCATTGTGCCCAAGGGCATCGTGCACCAAGAATTCCTCCGGTTTTGGAAGTGGGGCGGTGAATTGCCCGGCAATATGAAAGATTTCATGCATTTTTCTATCGACGGAACCTAACTTCCGTTTCGTTCAGATCATCGCCCAGAGTTGTTCCGTCCGTGCGACGAGATCCGTACTGAATTGCATGACCCCGGCGCTTCCATCCACCGCTGCGCCCAATAGGAGCCCATAGGAGAGTACGTTGGCGCCGGGCAAGAAGAGAAACGAGAAACCCACGCCAACCCGCTGAATGTCGCTTTGGCCCAAATGGGTTTCCTTCCATGTGGAGAGGGCGTGATAGGCGATGGTGGCGCCCAGGATCGTGTTGGTCCACATCATCTGATCCTCGGCCAGAAAAACTCGTACCAGACACACCAACACCGAGAGCGTCGGGAAAAAATAGGGGGCGATGAAGATGAGCCAATTCCCATCGCCTCGAAACGTCATGTGTCCGCCCTGATTCCACGTGGTCTTCATGCCCGTAACGGGGTGAAAGGTGAGCAGCGCGAAGACGGAGTGGGTGATCTCGTGTTCCAGGGTGGAGAAGGCCGAGCCGACCCAACGGCGTCTGAACAAAAAATGCCAAGCGATGGTGTAGCCCACCAGGCCAGACATCAAAGGCCAGACTGGGGTGGGATCGGCCAGCAGTCCCGTGGCGGTGTCAAAGAGCGCCCAGGCGGCACCGGGCAGGACCAAGAGCATGACCAGTCCAACGGGCCATTTCCCAATATGCAAACCGATATTAAATGGTGTGGAGTAGGCCAAAATCAAAACCCGCAGTTTGGATCGTCTTGATCCACAAAGCGGATGACGGTTCCAAAGGTGGGGCTAAAGGACGAGCCGCTGTGGCCCCCCACGATCAACCCACCCTCGCACGACGTGTTGGGCTGCCAATCCGCATCAAACAAGTGCATGCCGGTCTTCTTGCTCCAGGGCGGGCTGGTGAAGCCCGGAATCGACACATCCACAAAGGCGTTTGGATCGTAGCCGACCGTGCCACCCGGTCGGTGATCGATCACCACCGCGTAGGCCGGTGAGCCGATGGTCTTGCCCACGATCAGGGCCCGAGACCCGTCCGACTTCCATCGCACCGATTGTGGCGCCGCGCCGGTGGGCACGGGCAGGGCGGTCATGGTCCACCCGCCGTCGAAGACGTAGACCTTGTTGGAGGACCAGCCCGTGATCAGACCGTAGGTGCCGCCCGGGCGCCAGCCGGCGCCGCCGGCGTTGCCGAAGCTGCCTTTCCAGCCGTTGTCGATGATCGTGTCTGTGGTCAGAAGGTAGCTCTGGCTGTCGGCACCGTTGACTCCGTGCGACGTGAGGATGGTGTCAGCGCCCCCGTAAATGGTGGGGTTGGCCCATGTGATGTCGGTCAGGCCCGCGCTGGCGTTGAACCCTTTTGTTTTGGTGATGCCGGCGGTGGGGGACCACCGCAACAGGTAGCTGATGGAGTTGTTGCCTCGCACGCCCACAACCCATTGACTGCCGTCGGGTGCGACGGTCAAGGCCACGGGTTTTCCGGTGTTGACGGTTGTGGCGCCTCCGTCCGAGAGGGTGCCCGTGCCGTCATCGTTGACTCGCCACAGTGTGCCCATGTCGTTGTCATTGGTGCCGGCGATCACGAAGAAACCGCCCGCAGGATCCACTTCGATGTCTTCGGCGTTGCCATCCACTTCCAGGACCAGGTCGAGGGCTTGGTTGGTCGCCGTGTAGCGGAGGATTTGACCGCCCGATCCCACGATGAGCGCGTAGGTTCCCGAGGGGTGCCAGCGCACCCGGGTCAGATTGCCCTTGGCCAGGATGTTCACCACCGGGCTGTAGAGCAGGAGATGGCTCCCCTGGCAGCCCAGCGTACTGACGGTGCAGTCGAACAAGCAGCTCAATTTCCCGCCACCAAAATAACCAAACGCGGTGCAGTCCATTGGGGTCAAATCGGGACCGTCGCACTCTTCGCCGCCCGTCACTTGCCCATCGCCGCAGGTGCTCGCGGCGCAGTCCGAATCGGTCTGGGCCGAGGCTCCGTTGGGGCAGCAGTTGTCCCCATTGATCATCGCGGTGATGGGCGTGCCGACACATTCGGCGTTGCAGATGTTCACGTTGCCCAGGTAGGTGTAGTGTTTGCAGCCGTCATCGGCCGGGCAGCTTGTGGGGCATGTGCTGGGCGGATCGCACGTTTCGCCCGAGTCCAGCTTGCCATTGCCGCAGAGTTGGCAATCGATGTCTGTGCTGGCCGTCCCGCCAATGGGGCAGCATCCATCGCCATCGACGAACGTGGTCACGGGGGAGCTTATGCATTCGATGTTGCAGGTCTCCGGGGCACCCGCTTGTGTCACTTGAATGCAGGGGCTCTGTCCTGCAGGGCAGGAGGTCATGCACGACGCCGGGGGATCGCACGTCTCGCCCAGATCCAAGTGCCCATTGCCGCAGAGGGTGCAGTCCGTGTCGTTGTCCGGCGTGCCCGATACGGGGCAGCACCCATCGCCGTCGATGAGGTCGTTGATAATACCCGTTTCGCAGCGAGCGGTGCACAATGCTGCGCTTCCGACGAGTGATTGGTAGGTGCAGCCCGGTGGATTCAAACACACGGTGGGACAGCCAACGCTGGTGGCAGGATCGCACGCTTCGCCGGGATCGACGACGCCGTTGCCACATTGGGGGCCAGTCGTTGTATCCGGTGGACTTGTATCTTGTTGGGTGCTGTCCTGCTGGGTGGTGTCGACGGGGACGTCGGCCGTGGTTTGCGTATCGCCGAAGCGAAAGTCCGGGATCCCCAC
>CAUZBV010000542.1:0-2989 GCA_963578115.1 Myxococcales bacterium | reverse complement strand
GCCATATGAAGGCCTCCGAGGACTTCTTTGGACTGGTCAGTGACGGCAACATGTCACTGATACGAGCGGTGGAGAAGTTCGATTGTTCCCGTGGCAACAAGTTCAGTACTTACGCCAGCTGGGCGATCATGAAGAACTTCGCTCGGACAATTCCCGACGAATTCAAGCACCGAGACCGTTTTCGAACGAGTCACGATGAAATGTTCTCGGCGACCGAAGATGGTCGTTCGGACGAGTTTGAGCAAGAATCGGCTCAAAACCTTCGTGAACACCAGATCGAGCGAATTCTATCTCGCCTTGACGAGCGTGAACAGAAGATTATCATTAGTCGCTTCGGTCTCGACTACCGACAGGAACCACAGACCCTGAAAGAAGTTGGGGCCGAAATGGGGGTCACGAAGGAACGTGTCCGCCAAATTGAAGCTCGAGCACTCAATAAACTACGCATGGCCGTAGCGGAAGAGCACATCGAGATACCTGAATAACACAAGCCCCCCAAGTTAGGGGATCTTGCACTAGGGAGGTGCGTGAAGTTCGCGAATGAGACAGTCACTGGCAGGGTTGACCCTGCGCGGATTGTCTTTTTCGTGCGTTCACGCACCTTTTTTTTATTGAGTTGAGAAGGAAAGGCTGGTTGAACCCAGCCATTCCAAATCGGCTGGGTGAAAATCGCTTGATCCATATTGCAACGAACGGATTCATCCATATAGTTACTTAGTTTGCCCCAAATCCGTTGGCCAGCGTAGCTCAACTGGCAGAGCAGCTGATTTGTAATCAGCAGGTTGTGGGTTCAAGTCCCTCCGCTGGCTCGTGAAACTGACCGGTTTGATACCGACAACGCATCCGCGAATCGGAAGTTTACAGGAGTCGCCAGTCGCAAAGCATGGATGGTCCAATTGTCGCCGTTCGCTTCACAAACGGATGCGTTTGCATAGCGAACGATGATAAGCCAACGAACAGAACACACCAAATACAGACCCAATGGAGGGGGGTTTCCCGAGCGGTCAAAGGGGTCAGACTGTAAATCTGATGGCAATGCCTTCGCAGGTTCGAATCCTGCACCCCCCATTTACCTCAAACGAGGGGAGCAGTATTAACCAGCGGTTGAATGCACCAGCGGGTGTAGCTCAATGGTAGAGCCACAGCCTTCCAAGCTGAAGACGAGGGTTCGATACCCTTCACCCGCTCTGAACCAATGAACTCGCACCACGGATTTTACAGAGCAGTTGATACGCAGGAATGATTGTTGCTGCTGTAGCTCAGTGGTAGAGCGCGTCCTTGGTAAGGACGAGGTCATGGGTTCAAGTCCCATCAGCAGCTTTAGTGTTTTGGGTGTAACGAGGAAATATGGACGAGTCGCAGTCACCAGATCCACGTGACCAGTGACAAATCAGCGTTCTCTGAGACAGTCTCAGGAACCATAGTAACTCAGCACCCGCGGAACGGATTCGGAATTTGTTCCCGCGACGCGGTCGACGGCGACCGCGTATGGTCGAACCGGTGTTCGATCGTTTCCCATGACTCGTTTCGACAAAGGCAGGTTTAAAACAGCAATGGCCAAAAAGGAGACATTTGATCGGACCAAACCGCACGTGAACGTTGGCACAATTGGCCATATCGATCACGGTAAAACCACGCTCACCGGTGCTATTCTCGCCGTCCAAGCTGCCAAAGGTTTGGCTGAACCCAAGTCGTATGCGGATATCGCCAAGGGCGGTACCGTTCGTGACGCCACGAAAACGGTGACGATTGCCGTCGCCCACGTCGAATATGAGACGCCCAATCGTCACTACGCACATATCGATTGCCCAGGTCACGCCGACTTCATCAAGAACATGATTACGGGCGCGGCCCAGATGGACGGAGCGATCCTGGTCGTTTCGGCCGCGGACGGGCCGATGCCCCAGACGAAAGAGCACGTCCTGCTGGCTCGCCAGGTGGGAGTGCCCTACATCGTCGTGTTCATGAACAAGATCGACTTGGTTGACGATCCGGAATTGCTGGAGCTGGTCGAGTTGGAAATTCGTGAGTTGCTTGACAAGAACGATTTCCCCGGCGACGAAGTGCCGGTCATTCAAGGCTCGTCGCTGCCGGCCTACCAGAACCCGGCCGACGAAGGGGCCTCGGCTTGCATCACTGCTTTGATGGAAGCGATCGACGCCAGCATTCCCGAACCGGCTCGCGAAGAAGACAAGCCGTTCTTGATGGCGATTGAAGACGTTTTCTCGATCGAAGGCCGTGGCACGGTTGCCACCGGCCGAATCGAGCGAGGTATCATCAAGGTCGGTGAAGAAGTTGACATTCTCGGCTTGAAGGAATCTCGCAGGACGACCTGTACGGGCGTCGAAATGTTCCGCAAGTTGTTGCCAGAAGGCCGAGCCGGCGACAACGTTGGCTGCCTCTTACGCGGTGTCAAGCGAGATGAGATCGAGCGCGGCCAGGTTTTGGCTAAGCCGGGTTCGATTACGCCTCACACCAAGTTTGAAGCAGAAGTCTATTGCCTCTCGAAGGAGGAGGGTGGTCGCCACACTCCGTTCTTCAGCGGTTACCGTCCTCAGTTTTATTTCCGCACCACGGACGTAACGGGTACCGCCAACCTCGTGGAAGCCGAGATGTGCATGCCTGGTGACAATGTCCGAGTGGAGATTGAATTACACAAAGCAATTGCCATGGACGACGGCGTCCGCTTCGCTATTCGCGAAGGTGGTCGAACCGTGGGATCAGGCGTTGTTACAAAGATTGTCGAGTAACTAGAGATCCCATCAGGGCCGGGACGACAGACGTCGTCCCTGCCTTTGATACAGGGGTGTAGCTCAATTGGCAGAGCAGCGGTCTCCAAAACCGCAGGTTGCGGGTTCAATTCCTGCCGCCCCTGCCTTCCGTTGGAGAAGATAGTGCTGGTTGGTTAACACTAACTAGCCAAGACAGTAAGCCGCAACGCGAACATCGTTGTTGTAGTTTCAGTGCAATCAAGAGACGAGCGCGAGTC
>CAUZBV010000541.1:0-2990 GCA_963578115.1 Myxococcales bacterium | reverse complement strand
TTGCCACCGGTCCTGAAGAGTGCCCGGACTGCGGACTCTTTTTGGGCACATAAACAACCTCGACAAGCATAGCCACCACCAAGAAAAACGAAGCGGTGGTCCTCTTTTCGTTCGCGTCAGACTTGTAGTATGATGTTCCCGTTACCGACATAGTACCGACTCAGGCGATACCGCGGCGTGGACAATCCATGGACGCGGAGCATCCAACATGAAGAAGGAGAAACGGCATGAGTTCACAAAATTCGGACGGCGTGAAAGTCCCTGGCTGGTGGCCGGGCGTTTTGGAGTTTGTTTCTGTCCTCTTGTTTTCGTTCAACTCGAGCATTTGGGGAAAAATGTATATGGAGGCGAGCAAGCGCACAGAGAGAGAAGGTGCGACCTTCATGGGCGTGGTGACCACATTGGTCCTCTTCGTCATCTTCGCCTGGCTTTTCAAACGACGGCATAAGAAACGTACGGCCGCATTTCCCGGTCACAACCCCATGCTCCGGGTCCGTGAGTTGACCGTTCTCTATTATGGTTTGTTGCTGGCCTCTACATCGACATTCTTGTTCGTTGAAGGACCTCAGCAGGGAATGGTCTGGGGTATGTTCTTTTTGGGCCTCGTCTTTCTAATCCCATTCGCTCGCGTATGGACGGTGTTCGCAGACGAGAAATCCTACTTGTGGGCCGGCGTCTTTGGCCTCGCCGCATTATTTCAACTCAAACTCGCCTACAACGGAATCGGCCTATTCAAAGATGATGAGACCCTGCTGGGCCTTAGCATCATCCTTGGTATGGCAGCCTGGGCAGCTGAGGGGGTCGCATTTGGCTTTGGCGCATACGGACTAACCAAAGAGCCGTCGGACCGCAGCAAAGAGATCGGTAATCTGGTGAAGTTCTTGGCCATTGGGTTCTTCTTGGAAGCGGCCTATCATGTCGTCAATGGTATAGCCCTCATGCCCGAGAAAGTTCAGAAACCCCTCGCAGAACTGCATGAATCTCTGTTGAACCCCAATGGCGGTTTGACCATGGGACTCTGCATGCTCTTCATTGCACTCGCGTTGCGCAAGGCCAGCAAGGCTGCACTGGCTGATGGCGGAAGCGCGGAAGCGCCCGCGTCTGAACCGGCGGCACCCGCTGCGCCGGCAGAAGGTGGCGGCGAACCCGCATCGGACGACGACGCACTGTAGCGTCACCGCTTAGAGAGCTCACAACGGACACCTCTGAGCCGGTCCAACCGGGCCGGCTCAGGGACGTCTTTCCAACCGTCCAAAGGCCACAGTAAATCCCTCCAATTCAGCGAAATGATTCAAGCCCCTTGGTTTCGAGGGGGCTCTGGGCATATAATCGCCGAAACTCGACGCGGGAGGCTCATCTCATGACACGACTGCAACAGGTTCTAGCCATCGTTTCATTGCTCTGTATGGGATGTGGGGGCACCGCCGGTGAAGGCACGGCTCCGAACGAGGACACAACGCAAACGGACACCTCAACTCCCCCAGTCGATCCATGCGATCCCGCCAACATCACCGATCCGGCCATCACCGGGTTGGTCTACGTGGACGAGAATCAGTCCTCCGACACCCACTACATCCAAGAGATGGAGGCCGGCGTCGACACGCCGCTGGCGGGAAGCGATGTCCGTCTTGTTGGCGCAGACTTGGATCAAACCTTGGCCACCTGCGATGACGGCTCCTTTGCCTTCAGCGGGCTGGCGAATGGCCCGTATGTCGTCCACGTCACTGCGACCGAAGACCGAGGCTGCACGAGCGCGAACTGCGCTCCCCAGTTTGCCAACGCCATCGCCAGTGGGGAGGTGACCATATTGACCGTGGGTGACAGCGTCCCGGTGGTCAGCCCGGGAGGAGCCCCGCTCTTTCCACAGCGTGTGGCCGACATGATCGCCCCGCTGGCCAGCGTGACCAACCAGAACATCGCCGTAGGGGGAACGACGACCCTGGACTGGCTCCCGGGCGAAGGTCTCTTTGAAAACACCTTGTCCCCCAAATTGGCCGACGCCGACGTGGTGGTGGTTTCGTTGGGCGGCAACGACCTGCAATTCTTTGTCCAAGACTCCATGGGATCCGGCGATTTACTGGGCGCCGCCGCGACGTTCCCGGGCTTTATCGACGGGGTCCTCGCCAACGGACTGGCGATTATCGAAGAGATTCAAAAGCGCGCACCGCATGTGGACATCGTGTATTGCGTGTACATGAATTACCTCAACACCAGCCAAATGAAGGGTCTGGTGGGTGGGTTTTACGACATCGCACATAGCCTGCTCCAGAATGCCCTCGACAGCGTACGAACCCAGTTTTCCGCCGTCGATGGTGTGGTGCTGGCCGACATGTCCAGCTCCCTGGGCGAAGAGCCCCTCGATGACTATCTGATGGACTTTGTGCACCTCAGCGACCAAGGGCACGAGTTTTATGCCAAAGAGGTCTTCATGGCCCTGGGTGGTGCCATTGTGGGCGACGAACCCCTGGGATTGGATCGCATGGTGGGCCTTAAACCGGCGGCTGAATAACGCATCGCAACCCACCGGGGTCGCTTCGACGACCCATTCCGTTTACAATGGATCCGGTACTCCATACGAGGTGGTTGGAACCGTGATCGCACTGGGTACACTGGATCTGTTCGAAGTCATCGGCAAAGGTGGAATGGGCGTCGTTTGGCGTGGTGTTCACCGACCCACGAGTCAGCCTGTGGCGGTCAAGTTCTTGACCAGCGAAGGGGTGAATCAGCCCTGGTATGTAGAAGCCTTTCGCGCCGAGGTACGGGCGGTGGCGAGGCTTCACCATCCTTCCATCATCACCGTATTCGACCATGGCCTGGTGACCGAAGACGTCGCACAGGCATCGGAAGGTCAATTGGTGGCGGGCTGTCCCTACCTCGTCATGGAATATGTGGCCGGTGGCAGCCTCCTCGACCGATGTGGCCTGCTCCGCTGGCCTACCATCCAGCAGGTATTGATCAAACTGCTCGATGGTTTGGCCCACGCTCATGCA
>CAUZBV010000540.1:0-3009 GCA_963578115.1 Myxococcales bacterium | reverse complement strand
CGCGGATGCAGTTAATGCCTTTCGGGTTGAGAATATCCTGCTCGCCACGAGTTATCGTGTACTTGAGGCCAAGAGCGCCACGAACCAATTCGTTTGCGGGCGCTTTGTGAACACCGCGCTCGCCATCGGATCGTGCATAGATTCCCGCCATGTAACCACTGGGCGGCTGATAGATGTTGCCCTTGTTGGGATCATACACCTCCACCCATGGGAAGTAGTACGCGCCGTACTTGGAATCCCGAGGCTTTGGCAGCTTGTCCACGCCACCCTTCTCGATGGTCTCAGGAGAGTCGAGAATGGCAAAACGATAGCGCATGTTCTCACAATGTGAGAGCACCGCATCGACGATCGCCGGATCGGTCTGACCGGGAGCGCACACCATATTGATGTCTTCCACATCTTCGAGGGCTTTCAACCCGGTACGGGTGCCAGGACCATTGTCCTTGCCAATGTACCAAGCAGCTTTACTCGCGGGCTTCTTGTCCTTTGCCGCTTTATCGTCTTTCTCTTTGCCGGCATCCGGGTTGCCAACATTGACAACAAAACAACGGCTTCCACCGTTGTTGAAAAAACCGTACACCCCATGTGCAAGGAACTCAGAGTTTTGAAAATCACCAAAGTGCTTTACGAACGTAGACCAGTTCGTGCAGAAAATTGGCTCGTTGACAGGGCCTACACTTGATTCTCCAAGAAATGCTACGGTACTGGTGCCGACCATCTCAAGCGGTTTGGTACCGCGATCGACCTCTTCGACGTAAACACCTGGAGACAGGTACGAAGTCGCCATCCTATTTATCCTCCTTCACCACCAAGAAAATATCGTCAGGCCGAGAAGCCACACCCTGTGGCTCCGCGTCCATTTATCGCACAGTCACTTCTTTGCCAGTGACACGCCGTATTGGCTGTGAACGTCGATCCGATTCGATGTGGAATCGGACGTAGTAATACACCGAAGGGCGCAATTCCTCGCTCAGGCTTCGCCAAAACGAAAGCGTGTCGTTGAAGTCCGCTTGTAGGTTTGGGTACACGTTGAGTATGTCGTCCGGTAGGAACGCATTGCCTTTCAACAGGTCGCCCGTAATCATAGGATGCTCGAGCAACGTTTTGATGGCCAAACCCATCAGCAGATTCTCTTCGTTGGGTGTGTTCCCCCAAACCGATAGAATGAAATGGGCGTACAAATATACCGGCGCGTCTTGATAATACTCGACGATATTGCCCCCACGGTCGAACGATGAAACCAGCGAATCGGTACGCTCTTTGTATCCCGAGTGAAAACTCAGGTGATACATGTAGCAACTTACGGTGGGCATGTTCTTGATGTTGTCTTTCTTGGGACGGTCGGTACTGATCGTAACCGTCGTGAAGCCGGCCTGCTTGAAGGAATCTTTTAGAAGCTCTTTGAGCGTCTCGTTGATATCCTTGATGACTTCGAATTGACTCATCCACCCTCAAGGTTGTGTCGATGCTGCCACCCAAAACAGTTGTTCTCATCCCGATAATTCGGAATGATTGGCCTATCATGCAAAACCGCAGGCTGTCAAACTGATGGCCTCTTTCGTCAGCACGCACAGGTCCGGGTGCTAATTTTTGTGATGAACGGCTCTCCGTTGTGCAGGACATCAATGCCTTACTCCTCTGTTGTCGCCAGTTGAAAGGTGTAGACACTGCCGAGCTTTCTGGCACGGATCTCCAAGAAATGAAGCCCGGGACGAAAGCGAAGTCCCCGCCATTTGTTCTCACTTTGCCCTTTCGTTTTTTGGAGACGGTACAACTGCCGTCCGGTCTCGTCTCGGACAGTCACGGTTACTTCGGAATAGGGGCTGTCCCAGAAAAAGAGGGCGGTGAGGGTCGTGTCATCCTCCAGCCGAAACTTCTTCCAGTCTGTGTGGTCGCCGGCAGGGGCGGAGACACTGTCATCCACATTTTGATTGAGCGCGATTTCGACGGCTTGTCCCCGGTGATGATCGCCCCCAGACTGCCCATCGAGCGTCGCAGCACATCCTATGGACAGCAGCAGAGCGCCCAAGAGAAAAACAGATCCACGCCGGTGTACAGCCGGTTTCATCATTCAGCCGGACACCATTCTTCCAGTGCGGCATCAGGCGCCACGCAGGTCCCGTCAATATCGAGGCCTTCGCCCACCATGCCACTGGTGCCCAGTTGCAGCGTCCGAATGCGGAAGGCCTGACCAAAGGTCGTGGGCAGTTCGGGGCAAAATTCGAGCGGTGGGAGCGGTGCCGGATCCGTACAAGGGAATCCCGCAGCCTCGCTGCCGCCCTCCAGGTTGGCATGGGGACAATGTGCGCCCGGAGCGTCAGCGGCCACACCGAGATGGTAGATGCGACACGCGACGGTGTTGCCACTTGTGTCGCCGGTTGTCCCTTCGGCCATTGCGGCGCAGGCGTCCTCACACGTGGAATCACCAAAATCGATGGTGTTGTCTTCCGTACAGTTTGTGCTGGCGAGATCGCAGTACTCAACGCACGCCGCGGATGGTTCCGGTGGGGGGTCGGTGCAAGGGAATCCGATCGCTTCATTGCCGCCGGCCAGGTTGCCGTGTTGGCAATGGCCTGCGGCGTCGGTTGCGGCCACACCGAGGTGGTAGATGCGACACGCGACGGTGTTGCCGCTTGTGTCGCTGGTTGTCCCTTCGGCCATTGCGGCGCAGGCGTCCTCACACGTGGAATTACCAAAATCGATGGTGTTGTCTTCCGTACAGTTTGTGCTGGCGAGATCGCAGTACTCAACGCACGCCGCGGATGGTTCCGGTGCGGGGTCGGTGCAAGGGAATCCGACCGCGTCGCTCCCACCGGCCAGGTTGCCGTGCGGGCAATGGGCTGCGGCGTCGGTTGCGGCCACACCGAGGTGGTAGATGCGACACGCGGCGGTGTTGCCGCTTGTGTCGCTGGTTGTCCCTTCGGCCATTGCGGCGCAGGCGTCCTCACACGTGGAATCACCAAAATCGATGGTGTTGTCTTCCGTACAGTTTGTGCTGGCGAGATCGCA
>CAUZBV010000539.1:0-3010 GCA_963578115.1 Myxococcales bacterium | reverse complement strand
CGGATCTTCGTGGCTCTTACGCAATGGAAGGTGGGCGTGCATGCGGTGCTACCGAGACAATCCTGACCCTGTCAAAGAAGACCATGCTCTTCTCAAACGACGACATAGAGTCTGTATGCAACAGATCATTCAAGATCGTCAAAGCCAGCTACGATGCTCCGCTACTCAACATTAGCGGGGTGGGAGGAAGATATGTGTATGACCTCGTACTCCGCGTCACCGGGAACGGCGGCATACAAGTGGCCAGCATAGAAGAGGCGGGAACAGTGTCAGATGATTTAGGTGGCGACGTCGACAAAGGGGCATGGGATGCACAGCAGAAGATGATGAAGGCATTGAGGGGCACTTACTCCTCGGAGATGTCAGATGGCGATCTATAGTTTGCTGAGACTCGTGCTGGAAACATTCCAAACGGCCCTCGGAGCGACGGGATAAGAAGAATCCGCTGAGGAAAACACATGCTGGAACGACTCTTCAAATTGAGCGAACACAGCACGACCGTGCGCACCGAGGTTGTAGCGGGCGTCACCACCTTTCTGACCATGGTCTACATCGTGTTCGTCAACCCCGCCATGCTCGCCGAAGCGGGCATGGACTCGGGCGCCGTGTTTACGGCCACCTGTTTGGCCGCCGCCGTGGGCACGTTGATCATGGGTTTGTGGGCCAATTACCCCATCGCGTTGGCCCCGGGCATGGGCCTCAACGCGTACTTCACCTACGGCGTGGTCAACGGCATGGGCTACACCTGGCAGGTGGCCCTGGGCGCCGTGTTTCTCTCGGGGTGCCTCTTCGTGCTCCTCAGCCTCTTCAAAGTGCGCGAATGGATCATCGACGCCATCCCACGCTCACTCAAGCTGTCCATCTCCGCGGGTGTGGGTCTCTTCTTGGGGTTCATCGGGCTGCAAAAGGCCGGCATTGTGGTGGACCACCCCGCCACGTTGGTGACGCTTGGGGATCTGGGCCAACCCGCCGTGTGGCTCGCCGCGGTGGGCTTTGTGACCATGGTGG
The DNA here is from genome assembly GCA_963578115.1 of Myxococcales bacterium. Classification (GTDB taxonomy): domain Bacteria; phylum Myxococcota_A; class UBA9042; genus CAUZBV01. Next base: position 2,002 of record CAUZBV010000539.1, on the reverse strand, counting down.
TCCTCGATGCACGCAAAGTAGCGGGCTCCATCGTCATCGCCATCTTGGGGGTGACCCTCGTGGCCATCACCTGGGGCCTGACCGACTTTCATGGCGTCGTGGCGCAACCCCCGAGCCTGGCCCCCACCTTCTTGCAGATGGACCTGAGCGGCGCTTTCCAGGTGGGGCTCATCGCCATCGTCTTTGCCTTTCTCTTTGTGGATCTCTTCGACACGGCCGGCACCCTCATCGGGGTGGCCCACCAGGGCAATCTCCTGGACGAGCGGGGACGTTTGCCCCGACTGGGCCGGGCGCTCTTGGCGGACAGCACGGCCACGGTCGCCGGCGCCGCGCTGGGTACATCCACCACCACCAGCTACATCGAGAGCACCCTGGGGATCCAAGCCGGCGGGCGAACCGGACTGACGGCCGTGACCGTGGGCCTGCTCTTTCTATGCTGCCTGTTCTTCGCGCCCTTGGCGGAGACCGTCCCCGCCTTTGCCACCGCCCCTGCGCTGGTGTACGTGGCCTGCCTGATGACCCGGGGGCTCGCGGGGGTGGACTGGGAGGATGTCACCGAGGCGGCTCCGGCCGTGGTCACAGCGATCGCCATGCCGCTGACCTTCTCCATCGCCACCGGGATTGGACTGGGCTTTCTCTGCTATGTGGCCATCAAGCTCCTGGCCGGTCGCGTTCGGGATCTCAACTGGGCCATTGCCGTGATCAGCGTCCTGTTCTTGGTGAAGTTCATCGTGGTGTGACCGGCACAAAGCCGAGCATGGATGAGGGGCAAAGACACGGTTCCGAGGTCCATGCTTTCCCCACAGCTTCAAATGGTCTATAGAGTCGACATTCGCGAAGGTTCGCATCCGTACTGATGCGTCGTTAACGGAAGCACTGGAGTAAAAGTATCATGCCATTTGGGATCCCACCCCAGCGTTTTGTCGCCACCCTCCTCTTTGCTCTACTGCTCTTGCCCATGTCGAGTTTTGCAGACGATGCCCAGGACGCCGCCGGAACCACGAAGGGCTTGACCATTCAAGACGGCGATGATCACCTCCTGCGCATCGGCGGACGACTCCAGTCGCGACTCACGTTTGAGAAACCCGATGAGGGTGACAACGAGATCTTCTTCAACATTCCTCGCGCTCGACTGGCGTTAAGTGGCTACGCGTTCAGCAAGGATTTGTCCTACAAGTTCCAGGCGGATTTTGGCAAAGGCCAAGCGAGCCTCAAAGACTTCTACATGGATTATGCCGTCCGTAAAGGTGCGTTCCACATCCGCATGGGTCAGCAAAAACGTCCCTTTTCCCGGCAATTCATCAACTCCAGTGCCAAGCTGCTCTTTGTCGACCGCGCCACAACGACCACAGCCTTTGAACTCGATCGGGACATCGGCATCGTCTTTCACAACAACATGACCCAGTCCCCCACCTTTGAATGGGCGTTGGGTGTGTTGAATGGCGACAGCGTCTCATCGCGGGTGGATGGCACGGTTTCGGGCACCGCTGAAGGCACGGTTACGGGTACCGACGACGACGGACAAGTAGACGGCACGATCACCGCCGGCACCATTGACGGCACGTCCACAGGAAAGGTCACCAACAGCATTGACCACTTTGAACCGGCCATTGTCCTGCGTTTGGGATACAACCACGGTCAGTTGAAAGGCTACTCCGAGGCCGATCTCGAGGGCGGCGGCCTGCGCTTTGGCATCGGCGTCGGCACCTACGCCACGTTGGATATGGACGACGACAAAGACGCCTTTGTCCGGACCACGATCGACACCATGCTCAAGGTCAGCGGCTTCGCGTTGTCCGGTGCGTTCTTCGTGCAGATGGATCAAGATGGCGACTCGTTCACGGACCAGAGCATGGGGTTGATGGGTGCGTTTGCCCAGGCCAGCTACGCCATCGGAGGCCAATACGTCCCGGCCGCACGCTTCAGCTGGATCCATGACGACGACGCCGACACCACAAGCCAGGAAATTGCCGTGGGATTTGGCGCCCTGTTTTACGGGCAC
>CAUZBV010000538.1:0-3012 GCA_963578115.1 Myxococcales bacterium | reverse complement strand
GGGAACGGATCGTTGGGTCCGGGTTGATGGGTATCCGACGCTTCCACGTCCGGTGCTTCCGCGTCGGGTGATTCTACGTCCGGTGATTTTGTGTCGCCGATGGTGTCCGCCGGGTCGGTCGGCCCGGGATTTCCGGACCCCGCGCAGCCCACAACGATTGGTAGCAACAACGTAAAAAGCGCGAAGATCTTCACCATGCTCCTCCATTCAGAGAGGAACTTTATCACAGGACGGTCGATGGCTCCCCATCGCCGGGCTGAAAAGAACCGGTCGCATCCACGCCGGAATCGACGGCTACTCGGAGGGCCGATGCCGGAGTCCCCAGGCCCAAATGGCGGGCCCCACAATGCACGGAATGATGACCAACAAGGCACGCGCGCCGAAGAGCACATTGTTGCTCCAGTGGCTCGTAAACTCGATGGCAATGTCGCCCGTGATCGCCTTGAAGATTGTGATGATCCAGTTGGCCCAGACGCCCACGATGGTCATCCAAACGCACCATTGGAGCAGGCCATCGGAGAGCTTGATATAGGCGAGGCTCCAACCCATTCCCAGGAGCCAAAACGCCCCCATGAGCGCGTTGAGATGACTTCCAAGTGCGATCTCCCCGTGGCCAGCCACCTTATCCGTCATCACCAGGGCAACGTACAGCCCGTACACCATGCCCAAAAACAGCATGAGCGCTCCGTGAAACGCCAGTCGGTGGCGTGCTTGATTGACCATGTTGGAGCTCTTTCTATGATTCGAACACTTTCAGCACCGCGGCGGCCAACAGAAAACCAATCCCCACCAGATCGGCAATAAAGACTTTTCGGATTGAGGCGTTGTACCCGCCGACCCACAGCGCCAGGATGGCGAAACCGATCATGCTGACGCCCGCCATCACCATGGCCGCCACGTGGTAGACCGGGAAAAATGCCGCATAGAGGATGAAGCCGCCCAACACACCAAAGAGCAGGGCCCGGTGGCGCATGAGAATCTCCAGATCTTTGGACGCTATACGGACGTCGTAGGCCTTCTCCATCTTGGACGCCGAGAAGATCCCCAGCACTGGGACAACATTCACCAGGCCCACAATCACCAGGCATACGGTGATGAGCGTGCTCATGGGGATTCCTCTGTGGGGCTGTTCATGGGTTGATTATGCCATGGTTGATGACGGCTTCCCCCATCACCGCGTCAGTCGCAGGTGCACGACGCCGGCGCGGCGGTGAGCTGTGCGACGGCCAGGCCCGGCAGGCAGATGGACCCCTCAAAGGGCAACAACGACGCCACGGCGGCGTTGCAGTCACGGCAGCACACGTAGGGCGATTCGCATTGGCCGGGCCCGCATCCCTCCCGGGAACAGAACCCACCCGCGGCGTCGGGCTTGAAGCACTTGTCCACCCCGTTCCCGGGACAGTCGTCGTCCGTCTGGCAGATCGTGCCCGTGCCGTCGGCGGTGACCGGGGGCAGCGCCAGGCCTTCACCGCCACCGTCGCCCGAAATCGTAGAGATCATGGGATGCGTCACCAACCCGTAGGCATCCTCCAGGGCCGCCTCGAGATGATACTGGGCCGCTGCGACCGCCGGGTCGGCGGCCAGGGCTTCGAACGCGGCGTTGCTGGGCACAACGTCGATCCACACCTCGTCCCACGCCCGCCCATCGCCAATGAACACGCCCTGGACCTTGAGGTGGGCCTTCGGATACACGCCGAGCTGCTTCTCCGCATCGCGAACGCTCTCGATGTACAAATCCATCGCCTCCTGCCCGGTGCGACTGGGCTCGTTGGCGTCCTCCGAGTACTGCGCCTGCTCGCGATAGCGGTTCACCCGCACCCACTCAAAGGCCGGATCGTCGGCGGTGGCAGGAAACGGGGACTCGGCGGGTTCGACGTCTTCGAGAGGTTGACGATGCGTGACCATGACGATGGTCGCCTCCACGCCGGCTTTTTTGTGCTCCGAGCGGGCCTGAAACTCCGGGTGTGCGGCCATCGCAAAGAAGGCGAGCGGACAGGGGTATTCGACAATGGCCACGTCGTCCCACACGCCCGCTGCACCTGTCGTTGTGCTGGCCACCTCACCGACGAACACGATGCGGGCGCCAATGGCGGTGATGAACTCAATGGGGGAGTAGAGCGCGTTGGCCTCTCGTCCGGTCAGGTTGGTCGCTCGACCGTCGGCGTACTGGGCCTGCTCGCGGTAGCGGATCAGGTTGACCATGTAGAAGGGACCCTCGGTGGGCGCTTCGATCATGCGAAGAACCTGCTCGGTGTTGACCTCGCCAAAGGATGGGCTGCTGTCGCCACTGCTCATTGAGTCCATGAGCAAGGCCAGATTGCTCGGATCGTCACAGAGGTCCGGTGTCAACTCGAGAGGCGGCGGTTTGGCGGCGTCGGCGATGGGGCTGTCCGAGGCCGCGTCGGGCGGGCTAACCTCGTCTTTTGTATTGGAACAGCCGACCCACTGAACCAATACGATCAGCAACAGTATTCGTTTCATCGGGACCTCCCCCATCGGCTGATTATGCCAGGATTGATGAATGCTTTCCACGCCCGTTTGCGAGACAGAAAGACTCGGATGGAGCGCGTGTTCCCTGGTCTCTACCGGCTGCGGTCTACTTTACTCTACGGTGCGCTGGGCTGCGTTCCGGGCCCCACCGCGATCCAATCCACATGATAGGTGGTGGGCGTGTGAAAGGCGCCGCTCGTTCGGTAGAGGCGGACCTGGGCGCCGGTGGTGCCGATACCGGTCACGTGGGCGGTGGGTATCTCGGCGGATACAATACCATTCACCGACGAGGTGGCCACAACAAATGGAGGTGAGTCGAAGGTGAATCCGAAATCAACCGGAATGTGGATGGACGCTCCGCCGTTTCCCTGCATCTGCGCGCGGCCGGCCCGAAGCACAAACCCCGGCATTACCGCCGGCCCCTTCAAATATCCAGCATCGGCGTGGTTTCCCCAGGCGTGTGTGGTGTTCCAGTTGGTCTTGTCGTCCTCCCCGATGGTTCCGGCGGGGCTGTTCGAAAAA
>CAUZBV010000537.1:0-3022 GCA_963578115.1 Myxococcales bacterium | reverse complement strand
CACCGTGTTCTTGGCGGGTGGCACGATCTTGGCTCAAGCGTTGTTTGGTGCCGGAAGCACGGTCTTTGTCATGGTGGCCGAAGCCATTCTACATTTCACCTGTTTGGTGCCTCTTTCCTATCTGTTTGGTATTTCCATGGACGGGGGCTTGGTCGGCATATGGACGGCTGCGTTGATCTACGCGGCTGCGCTCACGGCCGTGATGGCACGACGTTTTTACACCGGGGAATGGAAGGAAATTAAGATCTGATGGGTTGATTACCCAGAGGCTGCAATCACCGTGTCACACAAACCGACCATTCTCGTCGTGGACGATGAAAAAAACATTCTGATCAGCTTGAGTCGTATGCTGGACTTGGAGGGGTTTCATCCTGTGGTGGCCGGCGGAGGGCGCGTCGCGCTCGACAAATTGGCCGCCGATCCGATGGACGCGGTGCTCCTGGATGTGCGGATGCCCGACATGGATGGTGTGCAAACGCTCGCGGCGATTCGTGAAACCTACCCCGATCTGCCCGTCATCATGATGAGTGGGCATGCCAGCCTGGAAGTGGCCGTGAACGCGTTGCAGGCCGGCGCCATTGATTTTGTCGAAAAGCCGGTGGGGATGGATCGCTTGTTGGTCACGCTTCGAAACACGCTCCGCATGACCGATCTGACCTTGTCCCACCGTGATTTGACCCATCGCCTGGCTCTTCACGACGATCTGATCGGTGAGAGCCGGCCCATGCAGCAGCTGCGAGAATCCATCGGCTTGGCGGCGCCCAGTCGTGCCCGCGTATTGATTACAGGAGAGAACGGCACGGGCAAAGAGCTCATCGCCCGGGCCATTCACGAGGGCTCGGACCGGTCCAATGGTCCCTTCATCAAGGTGAACTGCGCGGCCATCCCCTCGGAGCTCATCGAGAGCGAACTGTTTGGCCATGAAAAAGGGGCCTTCACCGGGGCGACGCAAGCACGAAAAGGCAAGTTTGAGTTGGCCCACGGCGGCACGCTCTTCTTGGACGAGATCGGAGACATGCGCCTTGAAATGCAAGCCAAACTGCTCCGCGTTCTCCAGGAAGAGGAGTTTGAACGTGTGGGCGGCGCTCGCACGATTCGTGTGGATGTCCGCATCCTCTCGGCCACCAACAAGGAAGTGTCCGCTGAGATTGAGGCCGGGACGTTCCGAGAAGATCTCTACTACCGCCTCAACGTGATCCCCATTCATGCGGTCCCTTTACGTGAGCGGCGCGACGACATTTCATTGTTGGTTGCCCATTTTGTGAAACAAGCGTGCGAGCAAAACAATCGACGGGTCAAGACCGTGACAGACGCAGCGCTGGAGGTGTTGATGCAGCACCGCTGGCCGGGCAACGTTCGCGAGCTCAAGAACACCTGTGAACGTTTGGTTATTTTGGGGGCCGGCGAGATCATCGATGCCCCTCACGTCAAGCGATTACTCCCGGAATTCCGACCCCGTTCCGGTGGTGGATACGAAGCGGGAAAGACCATGCGCGAATTGGTGAATGAAGCGGAACGGACCTTCATCCAGGGAGCTCTCGACGAGCACGACGGCCATGTCACCAACGCCGCCGCCGCGCTGGGGCTTGAGCGCTCACACCTCTACAAGAAGATGAAGGCGTTGGGGATCCGGTAGGCCCGAGTTCGGTCGGCGGCCAAACCTCGCTTCGTAGGCTGCTGTCAGAGCCAGTCGAATGGCACACAAGCGTCTTTCTGAACTCCTCTTCCTCGAAGCCGGTACTTTTGATCGGCTCGAGAGCGAAGGGCTTTTTGTCGTATACGCCAAGCAATCCGACAGGCAGAATATTCAGCGAATGACTGACGTGGACGATCGACACACAAGGAGCTTGTTGTAGAACGTAATCTTGTCGGCTAGCGAAGACGGCTTGCATTCATAGTCTTGGTCTTCGTCATGGTAGTCCTTATAACAACGGAGCACGTCGCTTGGAGGAAGCGCCATGCTCGGATACACCGCCCGGCAACCGGTCTCACAGTCGCCCACAGGGCGAGCGGCGAACTCGCCGGCCATAACAGCTACTTGCAAATTAGCGTTCGCCCCATGGGGTTTGCCGGGCCGCCGGGAGCGAAGCTCGTGATGTTATCGCCACAGCTTTTCAGTGCACAATCACACTCGCCTTCGTCGCACTTTCTTTCGTAGCACTTCAGCGTGTTCCCCAAAGCCATGCTGGCATGGATGGCAGAGCAATTATTCAAACATGTCCAACCGCCGAGTACCCCGCTCTTAGGCGTGACCCCGCAGTCGCTCGGCGTAACCCACTTGGTGCTGTTGTCCTGCTGCTCTTGACCGCAGAGATAAGCGCCACACGGTCCGTTGCCGGTGTATATGTCATTCGGATAAGTACAGTCATTGCCCGGGGCGCTGCCCACCGGTGGGCCGACCCACTTCGCCCATCCACCATAATATTTCCATCCGTTCCAAGCGATGTTTCCGGTGACAATGCCGTCACTGTAGGAAATTGCCCCATTGCAATCGTAGTCATGCCCACCGCACAGGGTCGACGCGGCAAAGAACTGGGTCTGACCGGGAAAAACGTTGCCGTCTGTGTCACAGCAATCGTCGCCCTTTGAGGCCGAAGGGCGACAAAGGATTGGGCCAATGCCTTTGTACCCATCGCCATCCAGATCGGGGTAACACTGACCCGAGCAACAGTCACCTCCTGAAGAACATGTCGACCCGTTGCTCTTGCAGCACGACTGGGTGTTGCACGATTGGCTCTCGCTGGTAGAGCCCGAACAGGCCGCCCCACACACGTTGGTACTGGGGTTGGTGCAGGTCCGTGCCCGCGTTTGGGTGCCGCCGCCACATGAGACCGAACAGCCAGACCACGCAGACCAATCGCTCCAACCGCCGTTGATGGCCGTGCAGGTGCACGGGGTATTCGTACCGCCGCCGTCATAACCCGAAGCGCACGAACACGAGTACGCATTTTCCAGGTTCGTGCAGGTGCCCCCCGTGCCGCAGGGACTATTGGCGCACTCGTTGACGTCGGTGCAAGTAACA
>CAUZBV010000536.1:0-3024 GCA_963578115.1 Myxococcales bacterium | reverse complement strand
CTTGTCCACCGTCTGGCGGAGGATTTGTTCCGTCGTCGCCCCCGCACGCGATGATCGCACTGAGGGTGAAGAGCGCTACCAATCCTTTGCTTCGCCACATGATGATCTCCTTCCATGGTCCCCCGCCGCGCCCCCATACTACGTGCGAACGGTCGGCCTTTCAATCGGACATTCGATGGTGGCAGGAGGTGGCTTTTCCCGATGGCATAATCCGTGGAAAACGCTATAATGCACGCCCAATGTGTACCCCAATACACCAACGACAGTGTGTGCTCTTGGCTGTGGTTTTGATGACCGCGTGCGGCGGTCATCCAGAGGCTCCCGGCACCACCGAATACGACCAGGTTCAGGCGCCCCTGCAGGCCCATTGCGATGTGATCGTCAAAGGCCAAGGCACCTTCGACATTGAGAACGAGTACTTGCCCGGCGTGGTACAATGTGAAAACGGCTCGGCGCCCCTGGAAGCGCTCAAGGTTCAGGCTGTCGCAGCGCGCTCTTTCCTCTATTACAAGATCCAGACAAACAGTGGAAAGGCGTATGACGTGGAAGACGGGACCCAAGATCAGGTCTTCAGCTGCGGCGCTGCACCCAGCCAGAAACACTACGATGCGGTGGCGCTGACGTCCGGTCAGATACTGCGCTACAACAACACCCAACACTGCGCTTTTTATGTGGCTGGCGCCAAGCCATCCACTGAGGAGTGCGTTCCTGTCCCCGGCGACAACGACTGGTCCAACACAGAGAAATTCGTGACCTACAATTGGGGGAAGTCGGGCAGTCAGGTCACGCAGACGACCCTGGGTTGGGTGAACGCTGGCAACGACGCCAACCGTGGTTGCATGTCCCAAAACGGGTCGGCCTGTTTGGCCGGTCATGGCTGGAACTATCAAGACATGCTCCGATTTTATTACGGCATGGACATCCAATTTGTGACCGCGCAAGGCAGCTGCGTGGACCCAGCCAGTTGCGCGCCGCACTGTTCGGGCACAGCGGTCATCGACGAGACGTGCAATATGGTGGTGGACTGCGCCCAACAAGGCCAGGTCTGCAAGGAGATGGCCGATGGTCCCACGTGTGTCGCCGGCTCCAACTGTCAGTGTAATCCTGGCGAGACGCTCAGTCAGGCGTGCGGATTCTGCGGCAAAGAGATCCAGACTTGTGGGGACGACTGCCAATGGCAGGGGTGGACCCCGTGCACGTCTCAGGGGGCGTGCAATCCCGGCGCGATTCATGTGGAGTCCTGTGGCGACTGTGGCCTGCGCGCCAGCACATGTTCGAACGCGTGCACTTGGGAGGCGTTTGGGACTTGTGTGCCCTATGTTGACGGTCAATCTTGTGCAACGGGGCTGAACGGCGGTTGTGCTCAGGGCGTGGTCGCCTGCCAAGAGGGTGTGGCCACCTGCCAGCCCAGTGTGGATGTGGGGCAGGAGATTTGCGACGGCGTCGACAACGACTGCGATGGCCAAGTGGATGAAAACGCGACCGTATTGGGCACCAACGTACCGTGGGCGGCGATGCTCAACGCCGCGGATGTGCCGGATTCTGTGTGGTACGGCGACACCCAGCTCATCACCGTATCGTTCGAGAACGTGGGTACAGAAACCTGGCCGGCGGGTCAGGTCTATTTGGTCGCACAAGGACCTGGGGGCAATGCGTCCTCTTTGCTTCAAGCGACCAGCTGGCTCGATGGACACAATGTGGCGGCGTCGGGGACAGACACGTATCCGGGTGAGACCGCTGTCTTTTCATTCGATGTGCAGGTGCCGGCCGATGCCGGGGCGGTTACGTTGCGTTGTCCGGACTGCATGACCAATGGCGGTGTCCGCATCGCCGAGCAATTTCAACTGACCAGCGTCGGTGTGGGCGCCATTCGATGCCCCGAAGCCGTCCTGAGCGTCGATCTAGTCGTGGATGACGCGACCGATGGATCCTCACGGCAGGGGCAACGACCACCCCCCTCACCGGGGACTGTCGGCGGTGGTTGTGCCTTGTCGCCGGCCCAGTCCACGACGGGTTGGCCCTGGCTTGGGGTGTTTGTGCTTGGGATCGTCGCGTTCGCACGCCGTCGAATCCTTCACCACCCCTAAGTCATGCCAGGCCTGCAAACCCACGATCCGGGTCCTCCTCGGTGTCACCGGTGTTACGCCGAAGCGGCCGGCCGTTGTGCGGGCTGTCACCAATACACCTGTGCGGATTGCTGCGACATTCGATCCGGCGTGGCGAGCCCCATCGCGTACTGCCTGGGTTGTTTGGAGGGAGGCGCCTCCCAGAAACATTGGCGTGCTTGGTTGCGCCTGGTTGCGCCCATTGTAGTGGGACTCGGCTTCCTTCTCGGGATTGCGCTGCTTTGGCCCTGATGGGACCGATCTCGTGTTTTACGACGGTTTTCGTTTTTTCCCGATGAGCGAATCCACCCGATTGATCAATTTGGCAGTTTCGTGAAGAACCTGCTCCGCGCGTGTCAGCGGGCTATTGGACTCCAGGACTTGGCGCCGGGATGAGGAGTCAGTCAGGACAATCGAAGCAACGCGGTACACAAAGGCATCGCTTTGCGGGGACTCTTTGACGAGATCCGCCAGTCCTTGGGCTTGTTTTCCCAAGGTGGCGGCCAGGCTCATGACCGATTGGCTGATGGCCTCGCGCGCTTGTTCGAGGGCCGTGTTCTCCACATCCTCATCGTCGAGGGTCTGGCACATGGCGAGTCGATACATGTGGGTGGACGACACTTCACTCAAGTTGCAGCGAGCGACGCCCTCCATGGCTACCAGATATTGATCCCCCGTAATGCGACAACGGAGCAGCCGCGCCAAGGTGGCGGTTGGGTAAAAGGGTGGGGTGGAAAAATAGTGTTCTTGCCACCCTTCTTCAAGCTGGGGAACCGTAACCCACCGTTCGCTGGGCTCTTGGTCCAACAAATCGCGAATCAACTCACAATAGCGTGGCTCAAAGATTCGATAGGGTGTGGGAAAGTTGGGCAGCAGCACATGATCAGGGAGTGGGAAGATGGGGACCGCCTCGGTGGGC
>CAUZBV010000535.1:0-3033 GCA_963578115.1 Myxococcales bacterium | reverse complement strand
TCAGGCCTACGGGTGCACCCTCCAAGTGGGCGGGTCGGACCAGTGGGGAAACATCACGGCGGGGATGGAGCTGGTGCGCAAGACCGAACACAAATCCGTATATGGGATGACCTTTCCGCTCATTACGACCGCCTCGGGTGCAAAATTGGGCAAGACCGAAAAAGGGGCTGTGTGGTTGGATCCGGAGCGAACCAGCCCATTCCAACTCTACCAGTACTTTATGCGAAGCGATGACCGTGATGTGGTGCCATACCTGAAGTACTTCACGTTCTTGAGCCTCGAGGACATTGCCCACTTGGCGCATTTGGTGGAGACGGAGCCCCATCGGCGGGAGGCGCAGAAGACATTGGCCTTCGAGTTCACCGCTCTCATTCACGGGGAAGAGGCTGTCCGCAGCGCGGTGGCTGCGACCGAGCTGCTCTACGGGGGGAGCACCGACGACATCACAGAAAACGACTTGTTGGCTGCGGCCGAAGACATGCCTCGAACCGAGGCGACTGAGCCCTTTGGGGTGGACGGTCGGGACATCATCGATTTGGTAGCACAGTCCAACTTGGTGGACTCTCGTGGCCAGGCCAAGCGCGCCCTGGCACAGGGGGGCATTTACGTTAATAACCAGCGCTGGGAAGCCAACAATGGTCTGGTGTCAGCGGAACATCTTCTTTTCGGACGCTATTTGTTGCTCCGCCTGGGTAAACGCAACTACGATTTGATGGGTTTCAGTTCGTAGGGAATAGCCCATTGCTATTGAGCAGGGCGTCGTTTTGGGTGGATTATTACCAGGGAATAGCTAAATAGAGTGCATTTTTTTCGACGAACACGCGTGCCATCCGTAAAGGAAGGTCGAACGAGGGTTTGGTCCAAACATGAGTGACGACCTACTTCGTGATGATGCGACCATACGTGAGGCGTTTCGACAAGGGAAACGCAGTGCGTTGTCGGAGGTGTACCGCGTGTATTCACCGCTTGTCCAAATCGTGGTTTCGCGAGGATTCGGAGGATTTGCAGGGTTTTTCAATCCGGCGGATCGCGACGACGCGTTTCAAACGATCTTTGTGGCGGCGTTCGAAGAAAAAGCGCGGCTCCGTTACAACGGGCTCGATGCCTATTCGAAGTACTTACGTGGCATAGCGCAGAACGTGGTTCGGCGCATGTTGGAGCGTCGCAAGCGGTTCAATCGCACCGATGGCCAACCCGAGCCGTCGGAGAAGAGTCGGCAAACCGCCGAGGACCAGGTGATTGACCTGCAAGCGCAAGCGTTGGTGCGACAGTTCGTTTTGGACATCGACGACGACCGTGAGCGGGAGATCTTGAACCGTTATTTTGTAGAGGGTCAGGCCGAGGAAAGCATTGCTGCGAATATCGGAATGACTCGCTATGGGGTGAGAAAAACCATTAAGCTCCTCCATGAGAGGATGCAACGGTATGTGAAGCAACATGGACTCATCTAAACGAAAACATGCACGTGTCCTGATCGACCACTATCTCGATCCGAGCAAACGCTGGACGCCGTCCGAAGAACGCGAGATGCGGCAACTTGTCCGTGAGGATGATTCGTGTGCGGATTACTACAACCGGGCTGTGACTCTTCACCGGATGATGGTGGGCGCCGAGGCTGGACAACCCAGCGGGTTTGAACGAGAGCGCATGATGAACGTGGTGGTGGAAGAAGCCAGCGCGGCACCGCAACGCTCCTGGTTCGCGGGTTGGCTGCCCACGTTGGCAGGGGCCATGGCCGGAGCGGCGGCACTCTTCATCGTGTTCGCAAACCCCTTCCAAACGGAACAAACCACAGAAACCCTTCGGCCGGGCACGGATGGAAGCGGAGAATACATTGCCGTGCGAAGTGGCACGCACACCACCGCAGCCTTTGCGTTGGACATCTCGGGAGTCGTGGAGCGCATCGACGCATCGGGAGCGGAGCAAGAGTTGGAGTACAGCGTCACCGACGACGGTCTGTCGATCGAAGACGGACTCAAGTTCTACACCACTCGAAACGCCAAGACATCGGCGTACGTCACCGTGTTTGGATTGCAAGACGATCGGAAACCCATTTGGTTTGCCCCTCATCCCGACATGGGTACCGACAAGAGCCTTCCCGTTGAAGCCGGAAACAACCAGCCGATACGGAACCCCGCGGATCCCAAAGATCTTCATGGTGTGCTCTTTGATCGGTCGGTCACGAATGTAGAGCTGGGTAGCTTGACCATCGTGGCGGTCTTCACTGCCGAACCCCTGCGACGCCAGGATGTGGCCGCGGTCCTCAGCGGACGTGCGGTGGGTATGGCGGTAGAGCCTTTGTTGCGAAACGGTCTCTCGTTGGCCGCCGAGGCCATCGTACAGAGCACGTCCATTGTGGTTCGCCCCGGGACGCATCGCGAGGGACTCGATGAACAGTAGGCCATGGATCCCATGGGGCCTATTGATGGCCCTGCTCATCGCTGCGTCCCCCGCTCAGGCGGGTTGGGCGCGCTTTGCGTTGGTGATCGGGTACAACCAAGCGGATGACCCCAAGTTGTCACCTTTGCGCTACGCCGACGACGACGCGGTGAAATATTCAGAACTCTTCGGATACATGGCCGAGCGAACGCTCTTGCTAACGGAGTTGGATGCGGACACACGACGGACCCTCGGTCCTCGCTTGGTCCACGCTCCCACGCGACACAACGTGCTCGCGGCGTTGACGGAGCTGCGCCGAAAGATGGCTGACGCGCGAGCACGCGGCGACAAGCCCGTGTTGTATTTCGTGTACAGCGGCCACGGGAATTACGACAAGAGCGGCCGGGGCTATGTGCATCTGGCAGATGGCCGCTGGACGACCAAAGATATCTATTTCCATGTGCTCGGCCCCTCGCTTGAGGAGATGGATAATTATCATGTGGTGCTGATGGTCGATGCATGCAACGCGGCGCTCTTGGTCAACAGTCGCGGTTCCGGATTGCGTCGATCCAAAGGCACATCCCTCAAGCTGGAGCGCTATCCCAATGTGGGGGTGGTGCTCAGCTCATCGTCGGTGGGCGAAGTGCACGAGTG
>CAUZBV010000534.1:0-3045 GCA_963578115.1 Myxococcales bacterium | reverse complement strand
CACCAGCTTGGTCAACCGGGTCAAAGAGGGGGACCAGTTTGCGTTCCGTCAGTTGGTGGAACGATATCAGGAGCGAACGTTTGGGATTGCGCTTGGTATTGTACGAAATCAGGAGGATGCGATGGACATTGCCCAAGAAGCGTTCCTAAAAGTCCATCGTAATATTGACCGGTTCGAGGGATCTTCGCGGTTTTACACGTGGCTGTATCGTATCGTTGTCAATTTGTGTATTGATCACACGCGACGGACGAGGCGCAACAAGACCGTGGTCTACGACGATGCAATCGACACCCCCGATTCGCCCCTCGTTCAGGGTGCACCCATCACACCCACTTCGCCGGTCGCCCCCGATCGAGCGCTGGGAAACAAGGAGCTTCTCATGGCGGTTGGACAAGCCCTTGAGCGGCAGTCACCCAAGCATCGGGAAGTCATCATATTGCGAGAAGTAGAAGGCTTGTCGTACAACGAGATCGCGGAGGTGCTCGACATCTCCGTGGGTACGGTCATGAGTCGGCTGCATCACGCACGACAAAACATGCAGACAATCATACGCCGGCTCATACCCTAGGAGACACAAATGAGTTGCAACCACGACGAAACATTGCTGGACCGTTACTTGGACGGCGAACTTTCCGCGGCGTTGCGCCTCCGCGTAGAAGCCAACGTCCAGTCCTGTGCTCACTGCCAACGCTACGTTTCGGACATTCACTCCATCCGTCAGGCGTTGCAATACTCGTCCGCGCGATCGGTCGCCAATGCCCCGCTGGATTCCCTTTGGGAAACCATTCGCATGCAAATACCCAATGACGGCGAGGAGAATCCCCTCAGACAAACTCCGCTGTTGGGCGAACGTCTTCGGCGGTGGTGGGGACCCCCTGCCATGGAGTGGGCTCTGGGTGGAGCCGTCGCAGCACTGGCAGTAATGATCGGTCTGTGGACGCTCCACACACCACCCCATGCGACAACTACGCCGGACGCCACTGCTTCGGTCACCCATGAATTTGTCGTAGAAAGTTATGAAGTGTCCGTAGGCACGGTCATTATTGACGTCGATCCACAGCATGACATGCCTGCCATTGTCTGGCACTTTGTGGATGAAGAAGAGGACCACATTTGATGAACCTGATTCTAATCGCTGCTTCCCTGATCATGGGGCTGAGTTCAGATCCGGTCCTCAATACCGATTCGAAACCGGTTCATTGTGACATTCAAGTCATTCATGCCACCCGCGGCGACCACCACATGGATCCGAAGCTGCAACCCATCGCCCGGTATCTAAACCGATCGTTTGGTACACGCTTTCAATCGTTCAAACTCATGAACAGCAGTCGCCTCGTGTTGACCAAGTCTCAGACAGGCCAGGAATCGCTTCCCAACAAGACGACGCTCTCACTCACCTATTTAGGCGTTGAGCGCGCGTTGTTGCGGCTGGATATGGCGGTGGGGGGACTCAAAACGAGGGTGAAAGTCCACGATGGCGGGTTGTTTTTCCAAGCGGGTCGATCGTACAAAAAGGGCATGCTCATCGTCGCCATTCGAGCGAAACTCGCGCGGTAGACGCCACGATGGACCGTGGTCGTGTGAATCCCAGAACCCGGCGCATCTCAGATGCCTTTCCATTAATACAGTCTAGGAAGCCGGCGTGCGAGGACGCAAACTTGACCTCCCTTCTCTTCGTAGGTACTTTTCCCGCATCGGGATTAGGAAGGTCACGCTGTTGAAAAACCGCGATTTCATTGTCGTATTTGGGCTCGTAATGACATTGCTTGTGCCATGTTCGTTCGCTCAAGAAACAACCCCGCCCGCCGGCGAAGATCTTTCTCCCCAAGAGCGGGCTGAGAAATTGGCCCTCGATGGTAAGAAACTCCTAGAAAACGGCCAATACCTTGAAGCCGCCGCCAAGTTTCGGGAAAGTTTGAAGCTCCACCCAATCACCGCTGTGTATTACAACCTGGCCTATAGCCATGATCATCTCGGTGAGTGGCAAAAATGCGTCACCAACTACAAGTTGTACATTGAGGCCTACAAGAAGGAGCACAATGGGACCGATCCCCCGGACATCATCAGCGTGAACCGGTCGATCGAGAAATGCAAAGTGATCGCGCAGCCGCCTATTTCCATCACGAGCACACCGGAGGGCGCACAGGTCGCACGCACTGAAAAGCACAACATCATTGGAACCACGCCGCTCACCCTAAAACTCGATCCGGGAAAATACATCGTGTTTCTGTCCAAGGCGGGCTATGTGCCGAAGAAAGCCCAAATTCACGTCCTTCCAAAACAGCCGCAGAAATTCCACTTTGACCTGGCGAAAGTCATCAAGACAGGAACCATCACGATCACGGTCAATGTGCGAGACGCCACCATCTACATCGATGGCAAGAATGTGGGGATTACGCCCTACCAACAGACACTCAAGCGTGAGATCGGTACCCACCAGATCGTGGTAAAAAAAGAGCGGTATACCAGCATCAACCAGACATTTGTCGTGAAAGAGAGCCTTAAAAAGGACCTGAATTTCAAACTCTTCCTCATCGATCCCACGCCATCGTGGCGCTCCTATTTGGGTTGGACCGGGGTCACCATTGGCGTGGTCTCTATTGCCGGCGGAATCATTGCGTACCGTTTGGCCGAAGAAGAATTTAGTGACACAGAGTTGTTCAAGGACTTGCAACTGTACCAAAACCTCGGATACAGCATCGGCGGCTCCATGCTGAGCATCGGTATCAGCCTTCTCATTTGGGAAGCTGTCCGCGATGCGGTGGATTCTGATGATTTGGTGAGAGAAAGCGCCGGACTGCCCTTCCACATAGGGTTTGTTCCCGCGGCAGGAGGAGGCCATTTCTATGGAACGGTGCGGTTCTAAGATGCAAGCAGTTCGTACCGTGGTGAGTTTCGGCTCATGCCTCTTGGTGCTGGGGTGTGCCACAGGCAAGACACCGCCGGCACCGACCGAGATGGTACGCATCGACGATCGCGCTGGTTTGACGTTCACATTCGGAACAACCGGTATTTGTGACGGGAACATCGAGGTGAGTGAGGAAG
>CAUZBV010000533.1:0-3058 GCA_963578115.1 Myxococcales bacterium | reverse complement strand
GGCCGGCCGTCCCGGCCGCAAGGGCAGTCTGTGCCTCTTGGACAGAGGTCACTTGGACAAAAATGGTCAGAGAACGCCACGAATCCATGGACGCAGAGTTGGGAAGGATGACCAACGACGCTTGGGGAGGCAACCAGGTGGGGCTGGCCTCGACGCCCTCGGGTACACGAACGCCAAAGGACGTAGACACTTCCGCGGCCAACGCGCCCAATGCCCGCCGAGCCCGACGTTCGTCTCGTCCAAGATCCAGCACGCCCAGCACACCGGCGCGACACAAGGCCGCTACCACCGCACTGTCTGGTACCTCAAACGGAGATATTCCAATAATTGAATTGGGGTTTGCGTTCCACATCTGCCACTCACAGCCACGAGTACAATCGCTACTTATATAGAGCCCCGAAAGACTCTGCCCCGAGCGAATGCTAGCACAAATGGTGTGTTTTGTGGGATCATTCTGAACAGCCGCTCGAAATGAGTCCGCACGCGGAACACGGGTCCATTGGGTGGAACTGCATCGCCGGCGTAGAACGTCGAATGAAAAAGACGTCGGGACCTCACCATGTGTTCAGCGCTTTTGGGTTGCAATGAAGTGCGATCCGGATGATCTTCCGATCAGAAAGGTCGCGTCCTAGCAACAGAGTCTATGAACCCGATGAATGGCATGATCGAACAATCTTTGTGGGCTTTGGGGGTGGCATTGGCAGTAACTGCACTGCTGACGCCCCTTGTTCGAGCACTGTGCAACCGCCGTGCGGTGGAGACCGCCACCATTTCCCGGCTCGGAGGGATCGCCATCGCCGGCGGGGTGTTCGCCCCATTGTTCGCCCTTCCCTTTCTGACCGATCACAGCATGGACCTACTGGAAGTGGGCGGAACCCGCGCATTGAGTTTGGTTTTTGGGGCCTGCGTCATTCTTGCGCTGGGCGTGTACGATGATGTCCGGAGCGCAAGGCCCATTGTAAAACTAGCGGTCCAAGTGCTCGTCGCCCTAACCATGTGGCATCTAGGCACACGAATCGATGTGATAACGAATCCTTTCGGCGGACGCTTGGTGTTGGCACCGTGGGTTTCGTTTACCCTGACCACTGTGTGGATTGTGGCCATCACCAATGCCGTCAACCTCATCGATGGGCTGGATGGATTGGCCGGCGGCATCGCGCTCATTGTGGTCGTCACGCTCTTCGCCCTGGGCTGGATGGATGGCCAGGCGCTTTTGTGCGTCGCTACAGCGGCCATCGCCGGCGCACTGCTGGCCTTCCTCTCATACAATTTCGAACCGGCCACCATTCGCATGGGCGACTCCGGCAGCTTATTCTTGGGGTTCTTGCTGGCCGTGATCAGTATTGAAACCACGAGTAAGCAAACGACGATGTGGGCGTTTGCCCTGCCGATCATCGCCCTGGGGGTTCCCATCTTCGACACCGTCTTGGCGGTGGGCCGCCGTCTTTGGCAAGGTCGCTCCATATTTGGCCGCGATCAGGACCATGTTCACCATCGGTTGGTGCGCGCAGGGTACAGCCCCCGAGGAGCTGTGCTCTTGCTCTATGCGATCAGTATCGTCCTGGCCGTCGTCTCCTGGACGTTGCGAGCCACCCAAGACCTCGCCCAAGCCATCCTAATGGGGATCGTGGGCGCCACGGTATGCGCCTTGGTCCACGGCCTGGGATGGCATCACCGTTTTCGACCCAAGCGCTCGTCGATGCGGTCCAAGCCCGTCTCGCAAGGGTGGCAGGGAGTGGATCCATCATGAGCTTGTCTCCACTCTTCCGAACCGTCGCCCAATACGCAGCTGGAAACCCTGCGCCACCGCCGCCAGATGTGGACTGGCAAAGCATCGTGGACCAAGCAATACGCGCTCGAGTAGGACCCATGGTGCTTCGAACCATTCACGATCTGGCTCCACCAGCCATGGTCGCGCAGCTCGAGGAGCGTGCTTGTCGCATTGCATTCGAAGGATTGAGAATCCTTCAAGAGCGGGACCACGTCCTGCAGGCATTGCAAGACGCAACGATTGGACCGGTTATTTTGCTCAAAGGCGCCGTGACAGGGTGGCTCGTCTATCCCGATCCGATCGCTCGTGCCATGACCGACGTAGACATCTTGGTGCCTCTGGCGCAAGAGCAAGCGACTGCCAACACGTTGGTCCGCTTGGGGTACAATCCCATCGACACCCATCCCAACCGACCCGTCAGTGCCCGCGTTGTGTACGAACACCTCTTTGCACGGGAGTTGGTGCCCGGGAGAGTTCTACAACCGGTGGATGTGCACACGGGATTTGCCCAACCGGCTCGCTACCCCGTCCCTTACGACGCGGTGATCCAACGCGCCATTCCTTTTGAAGAGGGCGGCCCCGGCGCGTACCGGCTGGATGACGTGGATCACTTGCTGCACATGGCCATTCACATGAGCCGCGATCAGTTTCTCGGACCGCTCAAGCATCTACTCGATGTTCACTTGTGGGTACTACGCGGTGGGTTTTGTTGGGACACCCTCGTGGAACGGGCGCAGCGCTGGGGCGCCGCCGGAAGCCTCGCGACCACGTTGCGGCTGAGTGCAGACGTGTTGGGCACGCCCATTCCCACCCGCGCGGTTCACGCATTGCACCCCAGTGGCATCCGCGGCCGGTTTCTTCGCTGGTGGCATCGCCCCACCGAGGAACGAATGGTTCGATGGGATGTGGGGATCCGTGCCGCCCAAATCATGGCCCTGGCGCCCTTGATGGACCAGCCCACACAGAGGGCTCGGTTTTTGAGTGAGTACGTCTGGCTGCGGACCCGTGACGTGCTGGGTCACTGACCACTTTTTCTACTGCGTGTAGTCTTTGGATTTGTAGAAGTGTGCGCCAATGGCGAACAGGGCCCCGGCCACAGCCATCAGGCCGGCAAAGGTCCAGAAGAATTTAACCGGTGTCATGCCCTGGAATCCTGCCAACAAGACGACGATGAGATTGCCCAACGTTACGGTGAACAGCCAGAAACCCATGATGACGGACTTCATGCTCTTGGGCGCCTGACTGTAGGCGAACTCCAAGCCGGTGATGGACACCATGACCTCCGAC
>CAUZBV010000532.1:0-3080 GCA_963578115.1 Myxococcales bacterium | reverse complement strand
CTGATGACGCTCCCTCGATGTCCTCACTCACGTTGCTCGGGGTCACTTTCAAGCAGTCAAACGATCCGACGTCCTCGTTCCAACCGCAGTCGGTTCCTGCGGTGCATTTCAAGATCTGGACAGCGCCGTCTTCACACCATGCTACGGTCATTGCGTCTAGACAGTACCCCGTGGTGGGTACATCCGCACACGATGCTTCGATGCAGTCAAAAGAGGCGATGAGCTCATTCCACGCACAGAGCGTTCCGGGCGTACAGTCCAGGTTCTTTTGTTGTTTGTCTTCGCACCAAACGACCTTAGTGGGCGATTCGCATCGACCTTGTTCGGGGACATCGCCACAGGGCACGTAGGGTGGCGCGCCAAGCGTGTATCCGGTACACAGCAAAGCCAGGACAAAGGCATTCATCGTTTCTTAGTCTACGGGTCTATTCGACCAGTATCAAAAAGCTCTCCAGTTGTTCTAGGGACTTAAGAGCCCGGGGAACAGAACTCTTCGTAATCGATGAGCTCCGTAATGCTGGGACTCTCACCGCACATTGGGCAGCCCGGATCCTTGCGAAGACGCATTTCACGGAATTCCATTTGCAGGGCGTCAAAGGTAACCAGGCGACCGATCAGTGGCTTGCCCACATCGAGAATAATCTTGATCGCTTCGATGGCTTGAATGATGCCGATCAGCCCCGGAAGAACGCCGAGGACGCCGGCCTCCTGGCAACTGGGCGCCATGCCGGGAGGCGGCGGTTCGGGGTACAAGCACCGATAGCATGGTCCTTTGCCCGGGTGAAACACAGTGGTTTGACCGTCGAAGCGGAAGATGGATCCGTGCACATTGGGGATCTCAAGCATGACGCAAGCGTCGTTAACGAGGTATCGCGTTGCGAAGTTGTCGGATCCATCGATCACCACATCGTACTCTTGGAGAATCTGCATCGCGTTCTCGCTCGTCAGGCGTTCTTGGTACTTGATGACCTTTGTTTCACTGTTCAGCGCACGAATGGATGCTTCCGCCGAGTCTGTCTTGGGCAGCCCCACTCGATCTTCGGTGTGTAGGATCTGTCGTTGCAGGTTCGACAAATCGACCGTGTCTGCATCCACAATGCCGATGGTGCCAATTCCTGCGGCGGCCGCATAGATGGCCGATGGGCTCCCCAGTCCACCGGCACCGATGAAGAGAACTTTGGCGTTGAGCAGCTTCAATTGGCCTGCTTCGCCGACCTCCGGAAGGGTAAGATGGCGGCTGTAGCGCGCTGTTTGTTCGGCCGTCAAGCTGTTACGGGCTTCTACCTTCTGGCCGGTTTGGGTATAGCCAGCAAAGCCGCCGGCAATGGAGATGACATTCTGGTAACCCATCTTTTGGAGGCTTGTTGCCGCGAGCGCAGAACGCACACCACTGGCACAATACACGGCGATGGGCGTGGCGCGGTCGGGTACAGCGCCCTCAATTTGGAGCTCCAATAAACCACGCGGAATGAGCACAGCGTCAGGAATGATCCCCAGAACGTGTTCCTCTTTCTCACGGACATCGATGATCACCACATCATTGTTGTCCCGAAAGGAGGTCAACTCATCGGCTTGCAGCTCGTGGATCTGCTTCTTCGCTTGGTCTAGACTGTCTGGAAATGACGTCATCGGACGAAACCTCGTAATTCTCAGGGCCGTAGAATGCGGATACCCTTCCGTAAACACAAGGGGTTTGTGTATTGCAACCATTGAGGTGAGACGACAAATCCAGTGGCGTGTTGGTCGGATTTGTTGGAGTATGGCCCCATGTTCTTGAATTTGGACCGATATCTGGCTCCCATCACATGTTCTCCTGAGAGCGTTTCGGGTGGCATGGGTTCGGTCGAAAACCCCTCGGATCTGGAGCGCATTTTGGCTGATCGCTGGGGTTTGAATCGCCAGCAGGTGTGTGTGGGATCCACGCTGTTGCCCGCCTTATTCAGTGCGTTGGTTCAACCGGAACAGCGGGTCGTGTTGGCGGCGCCTACGTTTGATGATGTGTTGGACGTGATCCCGACCACCGGCTGTCGTTACATCGATGTGGGACGCAATCATCGCTTTGCAGTCGATGTGCAGGGTTGGTCCACGGCGCTTCAGGCGCCCGCCTCAGCGTTGGCGTACGTGGCCAGTCCGGACCTACCGACGAGCACAGTGGTGGAACCCAGAGTGATCCAAATGGCTATCGATGCAGGCCTCGGGGTGGTGATCGATGTCCGGGGGAGATCGGATCATTGCGGTGGATCACAGCCACCTTCGATGGTGCCCGACGTGTTGGAGCTCGGTTTGGTTGGTGGTGGCGCCGGCGGGGAAGTCGGGGCTGTCCAGTATGTGGTGGGGCCCGTGGACCGGGTGGCACGCATTCGCGATTCCTTGGCCGAATGTGTGGCTTCCAGTGCCACGATTCAGCATGCTTTTGAGGGGCTACAGCATGCGGATTCAGTGAACAAGCGATTGGCGCAATGGCGACGCTGGACCCAGGCCACCACGGACGCGCTCAGTGAGCTTCATCCTTTGGACCTTCAGCCGCCTCAGGGCCCCGCGATCTGGGTGCGTATTCCGGGTGTGGCTTCGTCTGATATTGCAGCTAGAATCGATCACGAGGCGGTTATTGGCCGCGACCAGTGGACGTGGCGGGACGCGGTGGCCGTTGTTCCGATGCCTCCGGGCGAGGCTCTGTCGCGATTGGTGGACGCCTTTCGCTCTGCTCTGTAGGATGGCGAACACGTGCGTTTAATTCTGCCGGTTGTGGTGATCCTCTTGAGCTTTGCGGGCGGCTGCATGCGCTGCAATGAGGCGAGTCAAGAAACCCAAGGTGTGCGCAGCGGCGAGGCTACCGGTGCGTGTCATCGAACAAGTGATTGTGAGCGCCCCTTGGTGTGCGTAGAGGAAGAGTGTGTTCAACCGGCGGTGGTAAACCCACTCCCTCTATCTACGGACGAACCGACATTGGCTATGCTGCCCAAGCGAGTCCCTCGCCCCATCTTGGTCGGTGGTTGTCTGGAGAGTTGTGAACGACCTGGCGACGCAGTGCACCATTTTATTGCCCACGTTCTTCGCTTGGAACGCGATGAGAAATTGAT
>CAUZBV010000531.1:0-3091 GCA_963578115.1 Myxococcales bacterium | reverse complement strand
GATACAAAGACGACACACGTCCTGTTAAAGTCATCGTAATCGGTGGTTCACTCGCGCATTGGGGCAAGGGCAATTTTGGCTCCTTTCTGGCCCAATCATGTCGAAATGTGGACATGAAAAACAGGGCGAAAACCGGGTACGGTGCGCCGAAATTGAAATTACGGTTTCGCCGCCAACTTCTGCAAAATCGTTTCGTGAAGCTTCAAGAGGACCGCTTTGAGTATTGGCTGCTATTTCAGGGTGGACTGAACAGCATCTATTCCCCGGAGATGACCATTAAGTTTACGTCTGAAACCTTCGTCTTGGCTCACCAACAGAACGTGAAGGTGGTTGCGTTGAGCTTGACGCCGTGGGGGTCGAATTCGTCCAGAAAATGGCGCGATTTTGAGGGCCTGGAGCGGCATGACAAGACACGCAAGGTTGTACGTTTTGTGATGGGTGAGCTTCCCCGCAACGAGGCGTTGGGACAATACGTGAAACCGAAAGACAAGGACCGATCGGAATGGTATGCGGGTGAACTTGCGGACATTTCGATTAATTTGTTCGATGGTCCGCTGCGCCATCAAGAGGCGACTGTTCGATCACGCGAACGATTGTGGAAGCGATTGTCTCGATCCAAGCGTTGGAGAAAGAAATACCCGGATTTGGAAGCAACGGCGACACGGGCATCCGAAATTCCACGATGGTTCTTACGCCCAGAGCTTCACGCTTTCGATCATATCCATCCGGACACCGAAGGGCATCGCATTATTGCACAGCAAACATGCCCAAAATTGCCTGAGAGTTGGGGCTGTGACTGTTCGATCATCGACAAATTGCAGTGGACAGCCCGAAGACTCCAACTTCCGGACAAGGATCAGTCCGGCGCTCCTTCACGCCAATAGAACACTCCGGGCAATGCATTGTCGCGGTGATGTGGTCCGTTGGGTTTGGATTCGGCCAAAGCAAATTGTTTGGCTGTATTGATTCGCAATGGATCGGCATAGAGTTTGAGGCCATACGACCCTACATACAGACGATCGGACCCGATCGTGTTGCCGTCGAGCGTGAGCGCAAATTCGATGGGTGCTAAGGCCGGCTTGGTCCGAAAACGGATGCCCACCATCTGGTCGGTGACCGCGGTTTCAATGTGGATGGTATTGTTCGTTTTGATGTGGGTGTGATTGGCCGGCGTGTCCCCTATAATTTCCAGATCCATCCACTGGCCCGACGTTCGAATGGTGCCACCGAAACGTCCATTGCTGGTGCCACGGTGAAATACGAGGGTGTTCCAGCGAGCGGGTTTTTCCACGAGGTGTGTTGCGGGTTCGGTCGCTGGTGGCTCCGGTTTCTTGGGTAGGGCCTGGACGACTGGAGGTGCGATCGCTTGGATCGGCTTTGGTTCTTGTTTCTGGACAGCGTCCGTAGGGACCCTTGCAGCCTCTACGCTGGATGTTGGTGTGGGCCCGATCACAGGAGGAGCATCTCTTCGCGTGTGCAGCGTTGTGCGTATTTCGTTCAATCGATTCCGCAAGACACCCAACATGTGGTGCTGCTCGTCTCGTAGGGCCAAGTTGTGCAGTTCGTCGGGATCACGAACCAAGTCATACAACTCCACCATGCTTTTTGAACGGTTGTAGAGGGTCGGTCGGTTAAAGATCATCACCTCTCTGTTACCGTGTTCGATATATTTGTACCCATTCCAGCGACATCCGTGTGAGCGGCGCCCTTGGAGAAGGATCGGGACAGGGGCAATCTGTTTGTGCTTTGCCAAGGATGCGCTCAGGTCCCGCCCGAGTTGGTTCGCCACGGCGCCGGCGCCAATCAGGCCCAGAATGGTTGGTGCTACGTCCAGATGCGACACAGAAGCACGAACGATGGACTGTCCCTCAATTCGGTCGGGTGCTCGAATGATGAGTGGGACGTGCACTTCTTCGTCGTAGAGGGTGAGTCCAGCGCTGTAGATGCACGGTAATTTAGCGTTGTAATTCCAGCAATCGTGCTCCGAATTGAGGATTCGTCCGTGCGTACCCGTCAGAACGACGACGGTTTTGTTGGATAAGTCCAGTGCGTCCAATTCGTCTGTGACGCGCAGGATCTGACTGTCGATGTCCTGCAACGCCTTTCGATAGGCGGCGGCAACATTCGAGGCGTTCACCGGTGCACCCTGTCCCCCGTCCTCTGATTTCCAGGAGGGTGAAATCGGCGGTGCGGGGTAATGGAGCATCATGAACCAACGCTCGCTCTTGTGGTCTCGTATCCAATGCAGCGCTTGTCCTGTGAACGCTTGGATGTCTGCGACTCTTTTTCTCCGGTGATCGAGCAATGAATCGAACCCAACGTCCAGGCTGCGATTGATGTTTCCCGTGAGATGGATGGTGTGCCCGATACCGATTGTTCTGTATCCGCGTTGGCGCAGAACAATGGGAAGCATCGTTGAACTGTTGCGATAAAATCTCTGAACTTGGGATTTGGGGTAGATCCAGCGTGTGTGAAAGAAGCCACCGTATTTGGGCGTTTGACTGCTCAGGAGTCCGAACGTGCTGGAGCGTTCATCATTACTGACCGAAAAAGCGTTGGTGAACGAGGCGCCCGACGCCGCGAGCGCGTTGGCTGTAGACAACGCGAGAGTAGACTGTTGGTCGGGCATCTGTGCCGTCAGTGAGTCAAAGCGTTGGCCATCGACGGTGATGAGCAGGACATTGTCGGCCAACCCCAGCCCAGTGAGTTTCTTGGCGGCCACCCGGCTCTTCGTATCGATGGCTCGGGTGATAATCACGGGTTCG
The DNA here is from genome assembly GCA_963578115.1 of Myxococcales bacterium. GTDB lineage: Bacteria > Myxococcota_A > UBA9042 > CAUZBV01. The sequence goes on along the minus strand of CAUZBV010000531.1, from coordinate 326 downwards.
GCCATGAATACAACGGCCTGGTATCGATGAGCCCCTACGGTGTTGTGGACCTTAACCTGAATCGCGACGGGGCCAATGGTATCGGGCAGGGAGATTTCTATGGGTGTCCATTGGCTCAGTCGATAGATTGGGGAGCCCTCCTTCTGTTCTGACCAAAGCGGCCGCCACGTTCCGTTTTCTTGGATGAGGACATCGACGTGAACGGGGGAAGGATTGCGCGTCCACGTGCCGACAGCCAGCGAGAATCGAAGAGCGGCATGGGGAGGCAGCGTGACGGGCCACGTGATGGTGCTATTGACGGGGAGGGTTAATGCCGTACGCAATGA
>CAUZBV010000530.1:0-3098 GCA_963578115.1 Myxococcales bacterium | reverse complement strand
CTGGACGAAGAGGCGTTCGGTTGGAAAGACGAGCTGGTTGTTCTGAAGCGCCTGCTCAAAACCATCGGTCACCTGGTCAAAGAGCGTCTCTTGGACCGCCCGGACTTTGTCCGGATCTTCGACGACCCAGAGCGCATTGTCGGGAATGAAATCAGCCACCGTGGACGGTGCGTCATAGAACGCGGGTAGCCAACCCTCCACACCCAAAGGCCGGACGCCGGATTCCAGTTCGCCCAAGATGGCCCGGACTTGGGGAGCGGGCATCCCGAGCTCTCCCCCTTGGTGACGCAATTCGCCGCGAGCCCGACGCAGTGTCTCTTCAGTCAACACCACCTCGTGTACAGGACAAATGGTCAACTCCTCGATGAACTCGCCCCCTCGTTGTGAAGCGGGATCCATGCGGCGTAGGCTCTCCACCTCATCGCCAAAGAGATCGATTCGGACCGGCGTTCGCTCGACTGGAGAGTACACATCAATGATCCCGCCCCGAACCGCATAGGTCCCGGGATCGTCGACCATGGGTACACGGGTGTATCCAGCTTCCTCCAGATGGCTGAGAAATCCGGTGCGATCGAGGGAGTCTCCAGCGAGTACAATGTCGGCCAGATCATTCACCACGTGGGTGGGTATGGTGCGGCGGCACAGAGACTCGGCTGGGATCACCACAAACTCAACCGACAGCCCATGAGCCAGCCGAAAGAGTCCCGCCACACGCTGCATGACAAGAAATCGATTGGGCGCTGTGGGATGAAAAGGCAACGTGTCCGGCGCAGGCAGGTGTACAACCGGATCCAAGGCCGCCTCCTGTGCGCCCACAAAGAAGCGCAAGGCATCGGTGAGCGTCTGAGCACGCTTCCGGTCGGCGGTCACCACGACAATGGGCCGTGTCAGCGAACGCTTGAGGGCCGCCAAAACAAAGGCGGATGCGCCCTCCTCAATGCCGCTCACAGACACCCGCTCATTCGAACGGGCGATGAGATCCGTGAGCCGGTCAATACCCTCCATTACGACAAGATGTTGCCCTGCGGCCAGTCGTCCTCATAGGGGTGGACTTCGACCGAGTCCACCGCTGCCAACGCCCGAATGGGACCGGCGAGCATGTCGGCTGTGCACACCACGACGACCAGGAGATTCCGGGGCGTCAGATGCGCACGTATCGCGTGATTAATCGCGTCCACGCTGAGGGCATTGACGCGATCCACATACGTGTCCAGGTGGTCCTCCGGAAGTCCCAAATAGTGGGCACGGATGACTTCATCCAATCGACACCAGGGCGTCTCCACGCGGAAAGCATACTGGTTGGTCAAGAAACTCTTGGCGAATCGCACCTCGTCCCCGGACACCCCTTCGGACACCAAATCGCTCAAAAGTCGAAGGCCCAACTCGAGCGCGGGCACCGTGTCTGCAAACGCCGGGTAATACCGAAAGGAGAACACCCCGTGGTGACGCAGCGACGTCAGCTGAGAATAGGCCCCATAGGACCAGCCGCGTTTCTCACGAATCTCATGGCTCAGGCGCGCCGTAAACGTCCCCCCGAACACGAGATTCGCCACCGACAACGCCAAATGCTCGTCGTGTGCAGCGGGGATGGCAGGGTGGCCCAGGACAATTTGGCTCTGTGTGCGTTCCGGCTTGTCGATGAGCACCACACGGGTCCCTTCAGGCTCCTGAATCTGGGCCCTTCTTGGCAGCAAGCGTTCCCCGCTCGACAACCCCCGCAGAGGCGTGGCCAACCGCGCCTCCACAAACGACTCTGTCGTGTCACCCACCGCACAAAGGAAGTGATTTTGTGAGGTCATGATTCGCTGTGCACACTCGATAATGTCCTCTCGATCGATGCGCTCCAAGCTCTCACGAGTGCCCATCGTCGGCCGTGAAATTCGGTCCGGGAGATGGGCGATTTGAAAGAAAAACTCCCGCGCCAACCCTTCATCACTGTCGCGACGCTCCTCCAACGCGGCGTAGGACTGACGCTTCAAGAGATCCAATTGATCCTGTGGAAATCGGGGCTGAAGAATAACCTCTTCCAACAACGTAGCGTAGTGTTCCAGGTTTCGAGAAAGCACCTCCCCTTCGATGACAAAGTGCTCCCGACCCACCGAAACGCCCAAGGACGCGCCCAAATGCTCCACCGCCTCGGACAGCTGAGCCTGATTCAACGACCCACAGCCACGCAGCAAAAGCTGACCGGTCAAGTAGGTGAGTCCCTCCTGTCCCAGCGGATCCGTCACAGAGCCGCCACCAAAATGGACCTGCATGCCCACCAAAGGATGATCGGCGTTGGAAACAACGATCATGGGCCTACCTCGACGGCGACCGGCGCGGCGCGGGCCACGATCCCGACACAGGCCCGCGGTGAGAAATACTGTCGAACGACGCGACTGACGTCGTCGGCGCTCACCTTGTCGATGGCATCCAAGAGCGTAAACAAATACCGGAAGTCGCCGGCCGTGATTTCACAATGCCCCAGCTTGCCCGCCAACCCATTGGCCGTAATGACGCTCCGAATCGTCGCCACTTCGATTTGTGCGCGCGCTTTCTCCAACTCGCGGGCGGTCGGTGGTTTTCTTCCGATGTCCTCCAAAGCCGCATGGATCGCCTCTTCAGCCTCTTCGGCCTGACGACCGGGACGGAGGGTCACAGCGATCTCCGTGAGGGCGGAGAGCCGGAAATGTCCGACCCACCCGTGGGTGTTGGATGCAAGCTCCTTCTCCATCACCAGGTCTTGATACACTCGGGACGATTCGCCACCAAAGAGCAGCTCCATCGCCACATCGAGCGCAGGAATGTCCGGATGGGTCAAACCGGGCGTCACAAACCCCAAGAGCAGTCGCTCGGTACGAATCGGCAACACGAGTTCGCGTCGTCTGGGCGCCGCCAAGGGCGCCAATTCGGCGGGGTCCGGCGGCGGTGGAATGACCTGAGCGGGGATCGAACCATAATACGAGGCGATCAACGAGAGGACTTGCTCCGTCTCCACATTGCCCGTCACCACCACTGTGGCATTGTTGGGCGCGTAATAGGTCCGGTAAAAGGCCTCGCAATCCTCCAGCCCAATGGCCTCGATATCATCCATCCAGCCGATGGTCGGCCACGCG
>CAUZBV010000529.1:0-3099 GCA_963578115.1 Myxococcales bacterium | reverse complement strand
ACAGGCTCCTTCCGCTCTTGAGCATCGGCCTCGCCACCATTGGTCATCAGAAAACACAGGGCCCATATTGCCAACGATCCGCGAACCATCCCGCAATGCCTCCTTTAGGGCTTGAAACAATGCGTCCAGGCGACGACGCTCTCGGCACGGCGCCGACATTCGATGTCCGCCGTCAACGCCCCACGATTGCAGCTCGCCACACAGGACTCCGCAAATTCGTCGTTCGCGACGACAAACTCCTGACGCCATGCTTTCTCAACCCCTTGTGCACCTTCTTTCAACGGTGATGGAAGAGCCTGCCACCACACCAACGTATCTGCCGCTTGCTCTTGGAGCAGGGCGGCTGGACGCTCACAGGCAGAGCGGCACGCGGACGAATCGGTCGAACAGCCCGCCATAGTAGCGGCCACCACAACGATCCAGAACCCGATCCACTGATGTCTCATGAACGATTGCTCAATGCGGTTAGAAGCCAAAGGTAAACGCATGATTGCGCGACGGTTGTCGGCTTGCAACCCGAAAATGTGTGTGCCACCATCGCGCCGTGTTTGTCCAATGCTCGCCGTGTCGTGTCCTGTCTCGCAGCGCGTGGAGATGTGCGACCAACACCTTCCCCATGACCGCATCGCTCTAGTCGCCCATGTACGTTCAAGTCGCTCCCGAGACTTGGGACTTATGGCGTCTTGAGTCGGTTGTACGTAGCCTTCAAGATGGAGGCCTTGGAGTCATTCCAACGGACACGGTCTACGCGTTCGTCTGTTCCGTCTCCAGTAAGAAAGCCATTGAGCGCCTCTATCACATCAAGAAAATGGATGAACGGAAACCACTGAGCATCATCTGCCATGACTTCAGCATGGTGAGCAAGTATACTCACGGATTTCCAAATTCTTGGTTTCGAGTTGTTCGCCGATGTTTGCCCGGTCCGTATACGTTCATCCTCCGTGCAAACAATCAAATCCCTCGACTCATGCTCAGGAAACGCCGAACAGTCGGTGTGCGCATCCCCAATGATCCGGTTTGTTTGACGTTACTGTCCGCGTTGGATGGCCCGCTATTGTGTAGCAGTGTACGCACCGCAGATGACTCGTTTTGGAATGTTCCGGCGGCCATTAGTGAAGCCTATGGGAACCGCCTGGACTTTGTGGTCGACGCAGGGGAACGCTTGGCAGAACCTTCATCCGTCATCGACCTCACCGACAACGACCCTGTGGTAATTCGGCCCGGCAAGGGCGATTTGGAACCCTTTGAGTAGGGGCCGCACTGAATGGCCTGTTTTGGGGCAGGGTGCGAGTGCGAAAAGCCTGTGCTACATTTTTTGGTGTGGCAAAGCTACAGATCTCGTTCATGCAAGGAAAGCGGAAGGGCAGGATCCATTCATTTGCCCAGGCGGTCGTGCGAGTCGGTCAACACCCGGACAATGATCTTGTTCTCGACTCCCGCCACGACCGGAACACGTCTGGGTATCACGCTGAAATTCGACGCGATGGGGATCGCTATATTCTCCATGATCTCGACTCTACCCATGGAACGATTGTTGAGGGCGCCCGTATAGAGAGTGAATATGCGCTGACGACTGGAGACAGGATCATGTTTGGCCTCTCTGGGCCGATACTTCGAGTGACCGTCATTGGCACCGCCCATGATCCGAAAGACCCCACCTCCAACGTAGACATGGTGCCCGAAATCGCAGCGGTCGTGCACCCACAACACACTGAGGATCCATCCGGATCGACGCCCAATGACGGTCAGACGGAACGGGGAATAACACCCCTTCCCGAGGCAAAAAAACCATCACCAACGAATCAAAAAGAGATGGTCAAAGAAGAGCCGCGTGCCACGAGGGCCACGAGGGCCACGAGGGCCACAAGGGCCACAAGGGCCACGAGCGCTACGAGGGCCACGAGGGCCACTCAAGGTCCCGATACACCTTCAGGACGAAACGCCTTTTATCGAGACATGATGCTGGAAACCGTTCGTGAATCACGACGCCCGCTGATCATGATGATTGTAGCCCTGACGATCCTCCTCATTCTGATGTTCGTGACGTGGTTCCTTTTTTTCAACGATCCGTCAAACACGTCCCAAATGCATTCTCAAACCAATCAAGAGCACGTTCTGTCGCTCGAGAAGAAAGCCGAAGTCATGGAACGAAAAGTTCTGGCTACCCAGCGAGCCAGTCGCATCACCCGAAGCAAATTAGCCGAAAACACCGATGCGCTGATCACCTTGCGGGAACGACTACGCAATACGAACAAGGCAGGCCGAAAGAGCTTGGAGAATCAAGCGTCTACGCTCGAAGCCACGCATGCCGAACTGGTTGAGAAACTAGAGAATCACCAACGCGAAGTCGCCAACCTCAAGGAAGAATCCACCGCTGCGGAACAGATTGCATCCCGATATGACAAAGCGTTGTTCATGTTGATCGCACAGACCCCCGAGGGAGAACAGGGATACTGTACGGCCTTTGCCATTGACCGTACAGGGCTGTTGGCAACCAATGCTCATTGTGCACGCTTTGCAGATCGCCTGCATGACCATGATCTCCATTCGATCGCCCGCATGAACAACGCCCCCGAGTTCACGTATCAAATTCAGTCCTGGAAAGTACATCCGGGTTACAATGACGCCACGTTTTCCGCAGACGTTGCCCTCATCCAACTGAAACTCCCGGGGAAAGATCTGCCGGTTGCCGTCATCTTGGCCAGCGCAGAGGAAGTCTTGGGGCTACGGCCGGGAAGACCGATTTACACGCTGGGATATCCAGGAAAAGTGATGAACTCCGAGCGACCGGACGCAAGCCTTGATGCGTCCGTCGTTGCCAAGCTATCGACGTACGACAAGACCCCCGGCAACCCCAGGCACACGCGAATCATGTGGCATTCCGCATTAACCGGAAAAGATACGGCCGGTTCGCCGATCTTCAATGAAAGTGGACACGTTGTCGCCATCAACAATGAAGGTCTCGGAACCCGGCGCATCCTCACAAAAGACCAGACGGGAAACAAACAAGTCGACATTGCATACGACACCATCGGACTGAATTTCAGCGTTCGTGTGGACACCCTACATGAGATGATTCCGCCCAAGATGGACCCATGA
>CAUZBV010000528.1:0-3108 GCA_963578115.1 Myxococcales bacterium | reverse complement strand
ATCATGTCCACCGGCTCCACCCATGTTTCCCCCGTGCCGCGGGGACGCGGCGTACCGTCGTCGGAGGCATACAGCTCATTTTTTTCCAGCTTCACGGCCGTCAATCGTCCGTTTTCGCCCAAGAACTCCACGGGCGACACCTGGAAGTGGCAATGCACTTTCATGGCCGCATCTCCGGGACCCGCCGTGGCAAAATCATTCAGTATGGCCACGTTCTTTTGGGCGTCTCGATCGGCCTGCTTCTCCAACCATCGTTCGGTCACGTCACCCAACTGCATAGTCTCTTTGGAGATAACGATGCCGGCCGAGTCCAACCCGCCGAGCTCCTTGATCTCCGAGGGCGAAAAGGCCGCCTGGGCCGGGCCGCGACGCCCAAACAACAGGATGTCTTCCACCGTGCTGCCACGGAGGGCGTCCAGGGCGTAATCGGCGATGTCGGTCACGGCCAAATCGTCTGGATCCCGCGCAAGCACCCGAGCCACATCCATCGCTACGTTGCCATTGCCCACCACCGCAATTCGTTTGGACTCGGCCAATTGAAACCGGCGATCCGTGAAATCTGGGTGGCCGTTGTACCAGCCCACAAACTCTGTGGCGGAATACACGCCTTTGAGATCTTCGCCCGGGATCCCCATCTTCCGATCCGATTCATTGCCTGTCGCCAGGACGATCTGATCGTAGTGGTCTTTCAACTCCGCGATGGTGAGATCCCGGCCCAAGTGAACATTGCCAATAAAGCGAAAGGCGTCGTTGGCCGCGATCTTTTCATAGGCTCGGATCACGCTCTTGATCTTTTGATGATCGGGCGCCACACCGCCCCGGACCAAGCCAAACGGTGTGGGCAGTCGATCAATGAGATCCACTTCCACGCTCCGATCGGACTTGAACAACGCGCCGATCGCATAAAAGCCCGATGGCCCCGATCCGATCACCGCGACCCGCAAAGGTCGTTCCGTACTACCGAGGGCCCATTCACTCATGACATTCCTTTTTACAACGCACGTGACTCATCGGGCATTCACGCCTCACAAGCCAAGCATGTGACTCTCAATATCTACCAGGAGTTGAGGGGGGCGGAAAGCCCAAAAGGGCTACTTTGTGCCTTCCCTACCGAATCAACCATCCCGCCAGCGGCGCATGAACGACCAAGGCGACGACGACCGCGACGATGGACTTTCCAGTGCTTACTTTGTGAATCCCTCGCACGGCGAACACGGAGAGCAGAAAAAGACACAACCCCGTCAGACCCGCCGTGTAGCGTACCGATGCGGTTAAAAGCTCATGTCCCCCGACCGCCATCAGCACCAAGTCGGGAATGACAAAGAAGAGCAAGATGGGCACCGAATAGGCCACCCCCAACGCCCCCATGCTGGTTTCAAAGGACGCCTTCCCACCCAAACTCTTCGCAACGCCGTGGGCTGTCGCTGTAAAGAGAAACCACAAGAAGACCAAGAGCGGAAAGATGTAGAGCGCCGCCGTCTTGTAATACGCCGCTGGTTCGGTAATGAGTCCACGGGTGTACGAGGGCATGCTCTTGCTGGCAGCCAGCACCCACATAAGCACCGTGTACATCACACCCAGGGCCGTAACCGCAACCAAACCGGTCCACTTTGCCGGCGTGGTCGCCATGCGATCAAAGGTCTCTTTGGGCCGAATCAAGGCGCTAAAGCACGCTTCGACCATGGATTGTAGGCTCTTGTCGCTCATGAGGGTTGACTCCGAATGTTTCCCCCCGCTTTCTCGTCGCCGCCGGCGCGCGGGATGTCGGTGATGGTCAAGAGCGGCGGTTCGCTCTCGGGATCGCAGCGATAGGGCGTAAAGTCGGTGACCCCTGCGTCGCGCAGCACATCCATCACCAAGAGGGCTTTCCCCGTCCGCTCTGAGGGAGGCTGACGCACCACTTCGTAGGTGGCATCGGCCACGATGTCGGCCTTGTACCACATGGACGGTGTGCCCAGTTTGAAGTGGATGGTCGCCGCGGATTCGATGGCCGTTTCAGGCCACAATGCGTTGGCTGCGATGTTGTCGGCTTTGTGCTCGGCGGCCAATCCCATGGCCACCATGGTCATGCCGTACTTGCTGATGAGATAGGCCGTCTTGCCGGGCAGCGCGTCGAGCATGATGGGTGGGCTCATGACCACAAAGTGTCCACCACCGGCGGCCTTGAGATGCGGCAGCGTGTGGATAGCCAGCGAATGAGCACCCCGCACGTTCACATCCATGACCATGTCGAATCGACGAATAGGCGTGTCGGCGATGGGCTTCCACCACAGCGCCCCGGCGTTGTGAATGGCGATGTCAATGCGACCAAAACGTGCCACCGTGTCGGCCACACCCGCGGCCACGTCGTCGTCGTTGCGTACGTTCATGCGGACGGCCAAGGCCTCAGTGCCCAAGGCCTCGCAGGCCTCGACCGTTTCTCCGATGGTTCCCGGCAACGTAGGATGGGGAGTCACGGTTTTGGCGGCCACCGCCACCCGCACGCCCTCTTTGGCCAAGCGCAACGCGATGGCCCGCCCAATGCCCCGGCTGGCGCCGGTGATGAGTGCTACTTTTCCTTCCAAACTCATAGGACCTCCTTCGCGTTCCTCCGCACGGTAACGCCGGTCAGAGTGGAGTGCAAGAGACCATAGGCACACTTCTGCCGTGCAACTGCACACGCCTCGTGGTAGGGTGCCGCCCATGAGTGAATCGGCCGTGATCATCAAAGGACGCATGGATGACTTGAAGCTGTACCGCGATGTGTTGGCGGAACAGGGAATCGACGCTCAAATCATCAATCCCGACTGCAAAACCAGCTCGTGAGGCACCACGTTATCGCTCGCGGTCGCGAGCGACGATGTACCCCAAGCCGCCGCGGTGTTGGACGCCAACTGGCGCTCCCAGCTCACCGAAGACGAGCAAAAATCGGCGGACATTGTCCTGGATTTTGAGGCGGACGAGATGACCTGTCCAGCGTGTCTCACCACCTTTGCCACCGGCCCTGAAGAGTGCCCGGACTGCGGACTCTTTTTGGGCACATAAACAACCTCGACAAGCATAGCCACCACCAAGAAAAACGAAGCGGTGGTCCTCTTTTCGTTCGCGTCAGACTTGTAGTATGATGTT
>CAUZBV010000527.1:0-3110 GCA_963578115.1 Myxococcales bacterium | reverse complement strand
GCGACCATTTCGGCGCCATCGGACGTGGCAGCGGCCCCCAAAGATGCAGAGAAAACCGCCTCGGGGCTGGCCAGCAAGGTGCTGAAGGCTGGCTCTGGAAAAGATCGTCCCACGGCTGACAACACGGTCACAGTCCACTACACAGGCTGGACCACCGACGGTAAGATGTTTGACAGTTCAGTCTCTCGTGGCCAACCCATCTCTTTCGGACTCAAGCAAGTCATCGCGGGTTGGACGGAAGGTCTCCAGTTGATGGTCACCGGCGAGAAGCGCCGTCTGTGGATTCCGCAGGACTTGGCGTATCGCGGGCGACCGGGCGCTCCCGCCGGGATGCTCGTGTTCGACGTTGAGCTCATCAGCTTCAAGTAGGTCCATCACTATGCCGCAGGACGAGGCCATGCCGTCCGCTCCACCCCATGTCCCCGTGATGGTCGAAGCGGTCATGGAGTTCCTGTGTCCAGAGGAGGGTGGGCCCTACTGGGATCTCACCCTAGGCGCAGGCGGTCACCTGGCGGCCTTCCTGCACCGAGCCCCCCCCAACACAGACGCTTTTGGCCTGGATGGCGATCCAGTCGCCATTGAGACCGCCTCCCATCTGCCCGCCACGCTGCTCCAGGGAGATTTGGGCGACTTGGCTACCGAGGCCTCGGCAGCGAAGTGGCCCGCGCCGCGCGCGATCCTGATCGACGCGGGGCTCAGCTCCATGCAGGTGGACGACTCCGAGCGCGGTTTCAGTTATCGACAGGACGGTCCATTGGACATGCGGATGGACACGACTCGGGGACCTACCGCTGCAGAGTGGCTCAACAGTGTCACCCGCGACGAGCTGGAACGCGTGCTCCGCGAACTGGGCGAGGAACGATTTGCCGGTCGGATTGCACGGGTCATCAAGGAATCCTTGCCCATTCAAACCACGGAGGATCTGACCCGGGCCATCCTTCGTGCTCTGGGTCGCCATCGCGGGGGTCGCCATCATCCGGCACGACGCACCTTCCAAGGCATCCGAATCGCAGTGAACCGCGAACTGGAACGACTGGAAGCGGGTATCCGCGACGCCATTGACGCCCTGGTGCCTGGCGGTCGACTGGTAGTGCTCAGCTACCATTCAGGCGAAGACCGTCTGGCCAAGAACCTCTTTCGCCAAGGCCGCCAAGACAAGACGCTCACTGTGCTGACCAAGAAACCGCTCCGCTGTGATGAGAGCGAAGCCGCCGCCAATCCGAGAGCCCGCTCCGTGCGGCTCCGAGCCGCCGAAAAGACCATCCATTCGTAACCCGACCTGTTCTGGGTTGTTCCCGTATCATCGGTGTGGTGCATACGCCACAGGTCCCCCGCGATAAAACAATAAACACTAGTCATTTCAATTGGTTGTTCGTTGGCATGCCCATTGCTCTTCTCATGGACAGAACGCACTTGGAGGTGAATCATGACGGCGACGAAACGAATTTGGACACAGCGAATTGCACTCACATCGCTCCTGCTGGCAATGACGGTGATGGCCGGCTGCCTTCAGGGCAAAGCCATTCGCACAGGCAACTACTATCCGCCCAAACCGCATAATGCCATTGTGAACGTCTACATGGACACCTCACCGAACCTGCCCTACGAAGAAGTGGGGATCGTCTCGGCCACCGGTACCGAGTGGAACGCAGACCTCGTCGACGTGCTCCGCACAATGAAACGCCAAGTTCGTGCGTTGGGTGCCGACGCTGTGATCGTGACCGATACCTGGTACACCGAAGAATTCCACATCGATAACAAAGGCAACGAGCACAGCCACGAGAAGCTCCACGCCACAGGCATCGCGATCAAGTATCTCTAATCGCGACCCCCTCTAGCCGGGTACCGACCCCTTCCGGGTCATGCCCTCCTCCCTCTCGTCCCAACTGGTTGCTCGGTGAGGGTCGGTACCCGGCGCCCTTTTTCTGCTCCCAACCACACCCAGCAGCTCCCCTTTCTAGGCCGGCCCGTCACGACGATTCCACCAGCCAAACACACTTCGAGCCCGATCCCTGCACCACTTCTGAACGTTCCAACTCGTAACGCTGCTTGACTTTCGTATGGGTGATTGGAATTCTTTTCCGGTGCAGCAATCTCCCCTCCATCCGGTCTTCATCACACTGCTTGTTTCTGGAGTGTTCCTATGTTCGGCATGCACGCAGACACCGCAAGCCTCCGATGACTGGGTCGTGGTAGCCGCCTACGACTTCAACGATTACGCCACGACCGACTGGCGATTCTTGGGTCCCGGCTGGCGCATGCTGACGACCCAAGAAGGGCAGGTCCTGGAAGGCCACGGGCCAAGCTCCGCGCTCCACCCACTGCATCTGCGGGAGCCTCAGATCACGCTTCATGTGCGCCTGGTCGAAGGGAGCGTCACGGTGGGCTTTCTCGCCAACATCGGTGCCATTGTGGCCGATATTGGGCTGGGGCACAGCCATGGCGACGCGGGCCACGCCCACGGCCCCTTTGGGCATGCCACCCTCCCGATTGGCCGTCTCCAAGAAGAACTTGAAGGCTACGCACTCCGTGTGGAGCCCGACCGGCTCGTGCTCAGCACCACGCCAATCGCCAGTGGTGCGACCATCAGCGACGTCCCCTTTGCGTTTGGCCTGGACACTCCGCACCGACTGGACATCGACATTCGGGATGGGCCGCTCCTTGAAAACAGTGCTTCGCGAACGATTCGCGTGCGTGTTGACGAGTCCATCGTCATAGAAGCCGAGCACGACGTCGCATTGTGCGTACTAGATGACTCGTGTGCGATGGTCCAGTCCCCGACCGAAACGACCCCTGTCGGGAACACCATGGGACCCGCTGTTTACCGAGGGGTCTATATCGAGCCGGCAGCCGACTCCATCGTTCACATCGACAACACCCGACTCGCGGTCCAAGGCGACCCGTCCCTACACTTTGAGCAGACCGGCATCATGAACGGCGGGGGCGCTACGGCCATGACTTTTTCGCGCACGGAGCCCGACACCGTGTATCTCATCACGGGCTACAACGCCCTCGGCGCTTGGCGATCCACAGACGGTGGTCAGACCTGGCAGCGTTTTTACCAAGGCTTGCACCTCACCAGTCTTGTCTTGGACACGGAATTTCCTGAA
>CAUZBV010000526.1:0-3112 GCA_963578115.1 Myxococcales bacterium | reverse complement strand
ACCGGCATCAGCCAACGTTTGAACAATCTCTGGCGTGTGCTGGTGGAACAGAGGTCGGTAGGCCTTCAAGTTGGTGACGCGCAGGGGATGGTGGGTCGTCAGGCTGGGCGTCTGCCCGCTGCCGCTGGACCCCGTCATGGCCACAACCTTCACCTTTTTGCCCGTCAACAATCCTGCGCGAGCGGCGGGCAAGAGCGCCAACGTGATCGTGGTGGCGAAGCATCCCGGGCTCGCCACATAACGAGCTGACCGAATCGCATCTCGATTCAACTCGGGCAATCCATAGACGAAGGTCCCGATGAGGTCGGGCGCTGCATGAACCGTCTCGTAATAGTTTTCGTACACAGCGCGGTCACGAAGGCGAAAATCACCGCTCAAGTCCACAATGCGAACGCCCGCAGCCACCAAGGGGGCCACCAACGTGGCGGCCACGCGATGGGGGACACCCAAAATGACCACATCGGCCCCATCGGCCGCTTGTTGCGGCGTACATTCCTCGAAGACCAAGTCCGTTTGGCCGTACAGGCTGTGGTGCACATCACCCACCGCTTCGCCGATGTGATCGGCGGCGCTGACGCGAATCACGTCCACCTCCGGATGGACCAGCAGATGACGAAGGATCTCCGCGCCACCGTAGCCGGTACCCCCAATAATGCTTACTTTGGTCATGGTTTCTCCCTCATCCATGGCCGGACTATAGGACCTTCTCCTCCCCGATTCAATCGGACGTTTTCCAGTAGTCGACACGAGCGCGCTTCGGTATGATGGCCCCGCCCCTGGAGGTGTCAAAGTGAACCACATTGGACTGTCTCTACTGATTGTGACCGCGCTCGGGATCGGCTGTGCACATCACCATCCGAATCGGGACATGGCCCTTCGGCGATGTCAGACGCTCATCGAGGTCTTGGATTCCTTTCCGCCGGAGACCAAACGAGCCAAGCTCATCAAAGAATGCGACTACTTGCTGGCCCACGAGGGGTGTCGAGTGGCATGGCGTACGCTCTCGGCGACCTGCGAGGAAGGCGCCAATGCCGCCATTTTGGCGACGTGTGCGCCCGCGTATTGCCCGCACTTCGACGGAGAGACGCCCGGGGCCTGCACAGCAAAACCCAGCATCGCGACATGGTCCCAACTCTATTTGGCGATCTTGGCCCATGACATCGGCGGTAGTGACGCAGGTCTCCTTCATTCGGTGCTCAACCGGCATACGCTCTGCGATGAGACGGCTCAGTCTGCTCATGGGACTACGGACGCCGTACCGACTACCGCAACAGAAGAAACAGAGGAAACAGAGGAAACAGAGGAAACAGAGCATTCGTCCTGCTCTGATTAAGCGCAAACGAGGACAAGGCAGCTGTACGCATGACTCGATTTATTTCCAATCTTCTCCGATGGCGTGTCAGCGTCCTGGTGATTGTGGCCCTCATCACGGTGGCCTCTGTACTTCTGGTCGTGGAGCGCGCGGTCATTGGAAATTCGCTGGGCGAGTTGTTTTTGGGGGAAGATCCCAACTATCCGACCTATCGCGAAGACATTCGCACCTTCATCAGCGACGAAGTCATCATCGTAGCGTTGGAAAATGTGGACGCCTTGGACCCGGACACGCTCACCCGCCTGGAAAACGCAATCCTGACCATCAAAGCCATTGATGAGCCCTGTCCGTCGGACGCGCCGAGCCCCGCAGCCAAGCCAACCATCGCGACCGACGACTTTGAAGAGGACGATGACGAAACACAGGAGGCCTCGTTCGCTCCCGGGCGGTGCCCTCTGATCAAGCGGGTCGACAGCGTCCTTAGCGCCCAACAAATTCAAATGGTCATTGACGAGTTTGGTGAACGGACCCTGGTGGTTCGTTCCTTCGCCGATGAAGCCCGCACCAATCCGGACCAAAAGGCCGAGCTGCTCCGCGCCTTGCGCGCCGATCAATGGGCGGGCGAAGGCGCGTTGATTTCCAACAATGGCCAGCACATCGCGGTGGTCTTTGAGATCATGCCCAGCGAGCATCGCAGCGCCGAGTTCGGCCCTGTCCTGCTCGACGACATCGAGGCCGCCCTCGCGGACGCAGGCTTTCCGGTCGAAGAGCAGCATGTGGTGGGATTTATCGCCATCCTGTCCGAAGCGCTGGACACCACCAATCACACCCTAGAGACCATTTTCCCCTTCTGTGCGCTGGTCCTCTTGATCGTCGTCTACCTCATGTTTCGACGCATGTGGCCCGTTCTTCTCTCGGTGGGCGTTTCGCTGATCGCGGTGGCCTGGACCCTTGGGTTCTCGGTACTCATCGATCCGAAGATCAGCATCATGCACTCCATGGTGCCGGCTGTCGTTCTGATTGTGGGGTTTTCCGATGTCATTCACTTGTGCAGCGCCTACCTCATCGAGTTGGGACGAACCGAGACCAAGGGCGAGGCGTTGATTGCGAGCTGTATGGACGTCGGCCAGGCGTGCATTTACACCTCACTGACGACCTTTGTGGGGTTCTTGGGGCTCTCCTTCATCCCGACCCCCATGTTTCGACTGCTCGGTGTCATCTTGGGTTTTGGCGTTGGGATCGCTTTGCTCTTGGCCATCACCCTCGTACCGATCGCGTTCTCCATGATGCGCACCCCCAAGCCCTGGCGTGTGGGCATCACCGGACACGTTCAGCAGCGCGTAGACGTGGTGATGAACTGGGTGAAATGCATAACGATGACTCGCCCCTGGCTGGTTATTGGCGTCAGCGTGGGCGTCCTCGCATTTTCGGCCTACGGCATCAGTCAATTGCAGATCGAAGCGGCGCTGACGGACAACTTTGACAAGGAGAGTCGAGTTCAGAGAGACGCGGACTTTTTCAACGAACATTTCGTGGCGGCCAACGTCGTGAACATTTTCTTGGAGACCGACCAGAATAAGGGGTTGTTGGACCCCGCTTTGGTCGCCCGAATTCATTCACTGCAGCGAAAGGCGGAGTCCCTCGGCAATGTGGAGCGGGTTCGGTCCTACGTGGATTTGTTGGCTGTCATCCACGATGAGTTGACCAAAGGCCTGGACGACACAAACACCTTGCCCACCACTCGGAACCAGATCGCCGAGTACATGCTCCTCTTTGAAGACAAAGGGGGCGAAGGCATCG
>CAUZBV010000525.1:0-3142 GCA_963578115.1 Myxococcales bacterium | reverse complement strand
CCGGTCGTCATCGCTCTGCGCCATGCCCACACTCGGCAAGCAAATCAGCGCCCCCAGCAGCAAGGCTTGGACAGTACAAATGAGGGGGATCTTGGTTTGACGATCTTTGATGGCGGGATCTTACTCACACGCGTGCGCTCGCGTCAACTTCGCGAGATCTTCTTTTGCCCGCCCAGGTCGTCGTTCTAGGCGCTCGCCTGGCGCGCAAGAACACCCCCGGCCACAGCCCTTACGCATCCGTACCCGCAAAGAGCGCATCCACAAATTCCTGGCTTTGAAAGGGTCGCAGATCTTCCGTACGTTCGCCCACTCCCACCCAACGGATAGGCAACTGCAATTCATCGCTGATGCCCAGAACAACCCCACCCTTCGCGGTCCCATCCAGCTTGGTCAGTACCACACCGGTGACCTCCACGGCTTCTCCGAACACCCGCGCCTGCTGGATCGCGTTTTGGCCGTTGGTGGCGTCCACCACCAAGAGCACCTCGTGGGGGGCCCCGTCTTGGGCTTTTTGAATAACCCGTCGTATTTTCCGCAACTCCTCCACCAGGTTTGCGTTGGTGTGTAAACGACCTGCCGTGTCGCAGAGAACCACATCCACGCCCTTGACTTGCCCTTGAGACACCGCATCGTAAAGCACGGACGATGGGTCGGCGCCCTCGCGCCCGTGGACAAATTGCGCCCCCGCGCGCTTCGCCCAAACGGCCAGTTGCTCTGTGGCAGCAGCCCGGAAGGTGTCGCCGGCGCCGACCAAGACGTCGCATCCTCCCGCCGCCAAACGGTGTGCGAGTTTTCCAATCGTCGTGGTTTTCCCAGCGCCGTTCACGCCAATCACGAGCACAATGTACGGTTCACCTCGGTCCGGCGGCAGGGCATTCAGGGGCGTCACACCATCGTAGGGTTGCAGAATGCTCGTGGCCTGCTCGCGAAGACACGACCAAACTCGTTTGGCGTCTGCATGCTCCTTCCTGGTGAGCTCCTGGCGCAAACCCTCCAAGAGTTTCTCGCTCGTTCGCACACCGATGTCCGCCGTAAAAAGGACCGCTTCAATCTCATCGAGGAGCGCGGCGTCTACAACACGTCCAGCGAAGAGTTTTGAGAGTCGCCCCACGAATCCGTCCGCACGTGTGCGCCCCAATCCTTCATTAAGCGACGCTCCCGGCGGAAGCAACAATCCATGGTCTGCCTCCGCCTCGACAGGCGCTGCTTCCTCGTCGGATTCCTCGGCCACAGCGAGGTCCACTTGCTCCGCGCCGCGTTTGGCCCGCGCCTCATCCCGCTCTTGCAGCTTGCGGCGCTGTTTGCGGGACAGTTTCTGTCGCTCTTCATCCTTCTCCCTTGACGGGCTTGGCCCGGCCTTTTTCACATCGGCGACAGGCTCCGGATCCGCGGCTGTCACACTACGTTTCCGGCTGGGCTCAAGGCGCGCCTTTTGCACACGGGAAATCGCGCGAAAGGCCAACACGACTACCAGCGTCACAACACCCAAAAAGATCCACAGCCCTAGGTCCGCCCGCAGGAGGTTGCCGGTTTCACTGCTAAAGATTGGGTTCACTACGCACTCCATTCCGTTCCATGGGCAGGAAACTACCAACGCCCCATTTGCCCGTCAACGTGACTCTGGTACGCTACAGGCCGGCACGGAGATGAAGACGACCATCCAATCCCATCAACGCCCTTCTAGCTGGCGTCTCTTGAAGCCCCTCTTTGTGGGCATTTTCCTCTTGGAGGGCGTGTGCGCCTGGGCTGTCCCCGTACGCATTCTCAGTCATACTTCCGTCGATGTCGAGGTCACCAAGGCCGCGGATTCGCTTCATGTTACATCACGCTTGCGGGATGATCGCCGTGTTCCCATACCCTTCAAGGAATTGGTGCTCAGCGCAGGTCCTCAGGCCACATTTGTGACACGCACTTCGGCGCAGGGAATCGCTCGCTGGGTGCTGGGCGATAAGGACATTATGCGGATCACAGGCTCTGATCCAGGCGACGAGAGGCGTGTCATTAAGCTCACCGTTCGTTTTGCGGGGCACCACCGATATGGGCCATCGACAGCACGTCAGACCTTGGATTTGTCGAGAGACACCGTCCGGTTGGATGTGGTGGTCGTTCCCGCCGAGGTCCGACCCAGTCAGACTCCCCAAGTGTTCGCGATCCTCAAGGCCAGAGGCGGCGGCCTAAACGGGGTTCAGATCGCGCTCGAGGTGGCCGGTCAAAAGGTGCTGGGAACCACTGGACTCGATGGGCAATTTGCTTTCACCCTCGTGCAGACGCCGAAACCCGGAAGATACGAGGTGCGCGTTGCGTTCGCAGGCAACGCCCAATTCAACGGGGTGGAGGAACGTCGAACATTGACCGTCGTTCTTCCGGTGATGGTGACCGTGGATGCCGTGATCGCAGACGATGACGAGCCAACGTTGAACATTTCGGGCCATCTTCGCACCAGCGAAGGCCCCCATTCTGGAACGCTGTCACTCGCCATCAACGATCGGATTGTCGGGTACGCGGCGGCCGGCGCGGACGGACTGTTTGAGAGCCGCCTTTCGCTGACGTCGTTGTCCACTGAGATCGGTCCTAGTGAAGCCATCTTTCGGGTCTACTACAACCCGACCGAGATCTGGGAAATACCCGCTGTGTCTACCGGTGTGCGCATTGAGATACCCCCTCTCCCTCGCGCTCCCTCCACACTGTATGTTCTGCCCTTTGCGGTCTTGTTGATGCTAACGATCCTGGTCCTCGCCATTCGAAGAGGAGTCTTTCTTCGTTTTTGGCAGTGGATCGTGCAGTATGGGCAGCCGGCTGCTATGCGCGCTGGTTCGAGTCGTTATGGAGAACGCGCCCTCGTGGTACCCATGAACGAACCGGATTCCAATCCGGCGACTGGCCGTACAATCACCCAGGTCTCCGGACAGGTCTGTGACTGGCTCGTGGACCGTCCCATCGAAGGGGTCACTCTGTCCGTAGTCGATCCGAAGGGGCGTTCGTTGGCCACCACGCAAAGTGATGATGGGGGACGCTTCCGTTGCGAGCCAGCGGCGGCATACCGCGGCCGAGCGAACCTTGTTGTAGAGGCGCCTGGGTACCATCGAGAGACCATAGACATCGCCCTGCCTCACCGCGGGATATGGTCTCCGTGCCGCGTTCA
>CAUZBV010000524.1:0-3145 GCA_963578115.1 Myxococcales bacterium | reverse complement strand
GTGCTTTCCACGAGCAGACCGGTGACGCGAGATACACGGCCTGTCAGCCGGAAAGGCGGCGTTTCGTCGATCGTCTGGACAATTTGGTTGTGGTCAAACAACGTCATCGATCCGTGTCCTCGCTGGGTTCGTCCGGGGTGTGACCGTCTTGCGCGACCTGTGGTTCGACCTCCTCCTCGCTCGGGACTTCCGAGGGAGTGTCCAACTCACTAGTCGGCGCGGGTTCCTCTTCAATGGGTTCCTCTGTCGCCGTGGAGGAATCGTGAACTTGTGGGTCTGTGGGGGGAGTAGCTTGGGAAGAGGCTGCCCCGTGAGATTGCTCAAGTTCGCGCTCAATGGCTTCACGCAATACGTCCACAGTCACAGACGGCTGGGTGTCGAGGGTCCCTTCGCCAAAGTCTACGACGATTCCACCTCGCTCGACTTTGGCGTCCGGCGACACGTGGACCGTGACGAACTGGCCATGCAGTTTCTTCAATTCGGGCACGTGTTCCACCATGGTGTCTACGTCGTCAGGATGGCATTGAATGACCAACTCCTGGCAGCGGGGCAGGGTGGTGAGGACACGCTCCACGGCGGTGTGGATAAAGTCGGTGTCCACAACCTTGTCAGAGCCCAGCACGGCCTTCGCGATGAGTGCGGCCAAGTCCACCGCTTCACGGCGATAGGTTCGGGACAGGTCTTCGGTGAGTTGTTGTAGGTGATGGATGGCCAAAGCCACTTTCTTTTGCAGGTCTGTACGCTCCCTCTCAAGAGCGGCATGTGCTTGCTTTTTCCCCTGCTGGACTCCTTCAACATACGCCTGTCGGATGCGATCTTCCTCGGTGACTACCGTCGCTGCCTCGGGGTCGCCGGCCACCGCCGTTGTGTCCATGGAATCCAAGGTGGGTGTGTCCCCGCCTTCTTCGTGCGGTTGGGGCGGCTTTGTCTTCTTGCCATTGACGGTGATGTTGCCCAGTGCGTCGAGCGCGTCCGCCTGTAGCCTTCCATCCGGCTCCGTGGCGGGATCCGACGGATGCCGGGTCTTCGCCGCCGGTGCATTCTTGCGCGGTGGTGGCGGTACCCATGGACGGGTCGACTCGGTGGCTTGCTGACCCTCAAAGGCCATAGGCCGAACCTGCTTCTCGGTCTGAAACAATGGGATTACGTCGTCCATCAGAATGAATTACCTCAGCGAAATCTTTCCTTCGGCGGCCAGACGAAGGGCGGCCTGCACCACTTCGTCCTGTGCCTGTTCCACCTGGTTGACCGATACGGGCCCCAATGCCTCGAGATCCTCGATGATCATGGTGGCCGCACGACTCGACATATTGCTCAAGATGTGGTCTCGCAGTTCGTCGGAGGCCGTCTTTAGACTGGTTGTCAATGTACGACCATCCACCTCCTTGAGCAGGATCTGAATGGCTCGACCGGCGATTCCCATGAGATCCTCGAAGATGAACATCTTCTTGCGAATGTCTTCGGCGAGTTCGGGATGATCTTCACTCAAGTGCTCGAAGATAACGTCTTCGTCCTCAGGGCTGAGTTGTTTCAACATGTTCACCACCAAGGTCTCCCCATCAATCGTGAGGCCGTGACTGGTTTGCACTTGGTCCTTGAGCGTTTCGCCCACCACACGGAGGAGCTCAGGGGTGACCGTGCGGATCTCAGCGATTCGACGGACCACCTCGGCTTGGTTTTCCTCGGGCAGCAGCGTCAACACTTCGGCGGCTTTCAATGGCTCCATGACGGCCAAGGCGATGGCGGCGATCTGTGGTTGTTCCTTCTTGAGGACCTTTGCGATGCTCCCCGCACCTGCGGTTATCGCTTCTTGCAGCGCATCTTCGGTGTCTGTTTGTGCGGTGATCCCGAGCATGGCCCGAACGCGTTTATCGCCCAAGGTGTCTTCGGCAACGCTGCGGACAAATTCATCCGCACGCGGCAACAAGAGGGCCCTTCCAATGATGAGTTCGTTGAACTCCCTCAGAACTTGCTCTGCTTCTTTGCTGCCCACGTTCTTGAGTTTGGCAGCCGTTGTAAGAATCTTCTCAATTTCGTCATCGTCGAGCTCATGCAGAACTCTCCCTGCGATGTCGTTGCCAAGCATCATCAACGCGATGGCTGCTTTGCGGGGACCCGGGATGGCCATTTTGATTTCGCTCTCACCGTCATCGGTGGTGTCGGTGGGCGTTTCCGTCATTTCCGGTTCTTGTTCAACGAGTTGGTCAGTTGCTTCTGGCATGGTCTACTCCTCCACCAAGAGCCACGTACGAATGATCTGCGCGGCGCGGGGTACATCGCGGTCTGCTTGCTGGATAGCGACTTGACGCAGTCGCTCGCCGGATGAAAGCGGAATCGCGGGGGGGTCCAGGGAACGGGGTGCTGTGGTTCCGTCGGCCCGCAGGCCTTCAGCCCCAGCCTCTCCGGGCGTGAGCCCAGGAGTGGAACGTCGACCAGTGAGCTGGCCGGGCGCTTGTGACTGAATCAATTGTGCTTTCGACCTTTCGGCGTATTGCCGAATGAGAGGGCGGAGCACTCCAAAAAAGAGCAATACGCAGATGACGAACAGAACAGCCGATGGAATCAAGGTCATCCAGAAGGGCTTTTCGGTTGGCGCCACGTCTCCCAACGTATCGATAATCGCATTAAACTGTGTGTTGACGACGGCCAGTTGATCGCCCCGCTCAAGATTGATACCGACGGCTTTGCTCACGAGATCTTCGAATTGTGCCATCTCGTCGGCGCCACGGCCGGCCCACGATTCTGCGCCATCTTCGGCGGTTTCCGTTCGACCATCGACGGCAACGGCGACGCTCAGACGTTGCAATCTACCCATGGGCAGTCGTGTGGTCTTCAGGCTGGAGTTGGTGTCGTAGGACAACGCTTCTTTCCGCATGGACTTGCTGCTGGTGGGTTGACTACTACCTCCTGAAGCGCCGGGGCGACCGGGTACGTTGGATGCAACGCCGGGAACGCCTCGTGGCTCTTTGGTTTGCGACGAAGAGGTCTCCACGTGGCGATTTTCTTTGGTCACCACTTGGTTTTCAGGATCCAGGGTCTTTTCTGTAAGCTCGACTTGGCTGAAGTCCAACGTGGCCGACACTTGTGCCCGAACCTTTCCATCGCCCACCAGGGGAGTGAGGAGTTCAACAATACGTTGTTCCAG
>CAUZBV010000523.1:0-3150 GCA_963578115.1 Myxococcales bacterium | reverse complement strand
GCTCAAACTCCACCCCACCGGTCATCTCGGGAAAAAACGAGCCGTAACAGGTCGGCCAATCGGGGCAAGCCAACGACGACCCGGTCGGATTCACGGTGCCGCCGACCACCAAGAGCACAAAGGTAGCGATCGTCGTCGCCAATGCCAGTCGATACGCGGTCACGCCGGCCCCCTTCCGCTGGCGAAGCAGGCGTTTTCTAGAAGCTGGCGATGCGTTTTCGTCATGAGCCCTTTGACCATTCGAGACACGTGCAAAAGACCGCGTTTCCGGCCTCCGCGCTGGCGCGGAGTCTAGTCCTGGCGTTCCCAATCGGTCAAGTGGGAAAGGGGGATCTGGCCGGCTTTTAGGTCGATGCGAGATACGAAGGGGTTCCGTAATGACGGGGACGATGAGGAAGGTGGTCCCTTAGAAGGGGAGACCATTCTTCATTCCGGAGATGTAATACACACCCAAACACATTTCATCGGTGGATCCCTCGCCCCAATTAATGTCCGTTGGCACGAGCTGCTCACCGCCCACCCAGGGTTGATTCGCCGGGGAGTTGTCCCAATGACATTCCAGGCCCAATTTGTCGCCGGGATTAAACACCGTCGTCTTGCTCAGGGGGTAACTGCGTTGCCAGCCAAAGTCCCAATCCGGGATGGTCAGCAAACATTCCTCGTCGCCGTTGGCTCGCTTGATGTACGTCGTGGCGCTCTTTCCGCGAAGGTGCATGTGGAGCGAAGCCGCGTGGATGGTAAATCCGCCACCCAAAAAAGGCGTGGGATCGTACGCAAACGAGTGGGTGACATCGGCCTCACCGGCCGGGATATTCATCTGCTGCGCTTGAACCCAGAGAAGAAAGTTGGTCCAGGGCAACACCATCGCCACTTCGTCCACCTCGTCTTCAATCATGAACGCCACCGATGTTTGATCCGTGTCGACTCCCGGCGCGGTCGCGTTGTAGTGCACTTGAAGCGAGATGAGCGCCCCTTCCTCCACTTGGAGACCCGTTCCTTCTGGGAAGGGGCCGTTATTGCCGCCGGGTGCCCATGCGGCCAGCCACTGGATCTCTTGCCCTGTGATGTTCGCATCGGGCGGGACCGGCGCACCAAAACAGGTGTAGCCTGGGCCCTCGTCGTCCTCATCAAATTGATTAAACTTCTCCGCTTGGTCGGGAGGAATCAGAAAGGCGATGATGTGATGCACAATCGCCTGGTTGTCTGGATAGGCGTTAAAACCCGTGATGTACTTGGTGCCTTTCTCCGGCCATGGAATCAAGAAACAGCGATAGTCATCCGGTACCACCGACGGGGAGTAGGGCTCGGGTAAGGACACAACCACATCCTCTCGAATGGATGGGTATTCGAATGTAATGATGGGCGCACCTTCCAGTAAGGGATCGCCTTCACTTGCTCCCTCGTCGACCCATTGAGACACGGTCGCGATCTGCTCTTCCGAGAGGGTTGGATCACCCAAATACTCGTTGCATCCATCCGCGGCATGCCAGGGCGGCATGACGCGCTCGACCACATTGTTTTTGACCAAAGCCCCGAGATTCGCCACGCCTTCAAAGGTGTCCAAGGGCGTCTGTTCACGAATCGCGCCCACCGTGTGACATCCGACGCAATAGGCGTCCATGATCGGCTTCACATGTTCGTAATAGCTCAACTCGCCCTGAATCACGGACGTGTCGAGCTGCGGAGGGATTACCTTCTCGGTGTCGTCGGTCTCTCCACACGCAGCAAGGACCAGAGAACCAGCCACCAGAAATAGTATTCCACAATACTTCATGGAGAACTCCTCAGGTTTTGGAAGACATAGTATACACGAAAAAGGCGAATTGAGACCAGGGACAAATTGCTCTGCGATGTGGTAGAGGGCGATTTCCCTTGCCCTCACTTCCACCCTTCACTACCTTCCTCCGTCGAGATGACCCAAGAGAATCCATTGCACACAGCCGCCAAAATGGTCTACGCCGACGCCCAAGGCCAACTCTATGATCACCCCCACTTGGTCATGGTGGGCAACGCAGGACGGGGCCCCGAAGCCATTCCATCGAACGAATTGGTTCCCGTTCCTCGCGGAAGCGATTTCTTCACCTTGCCGGGGCGCCAAGCCGTGGGCATCGATCCGGACACGGGCAAGCTGGAAATCATGGAAGGTCCCTACACGGCCGTCAGCGTGTTCTTGGCGCCCGCGTGGGTTCGATTGCGCCATCCGGTCTACCACGGCAACGACGATGCCCCCATCCTGCCGCTCTATGCCTATTGCGCGCTGGGGTTTTCGGGGGATCAGTTCGTCACAGCCGGAGTTCGCGTCGATCCGGAGGCACGACAGGATCCCTGGCTTTTTGACTTGAGCACCATCAACGCCAACGCCGAACAACGGTGCAGCCAGAGCCCGGACAATCAAATGATTCAACAGTTGCACCGCTGCGCCATCGAGTATGGGTGCCGGGCAGCACAAAACTACTTCCTGGGCCGCTGGGAAGCCCCGCTGCCCACCAGCGAAGGATGCAACGCCGCGTGTTTGGGGTGCATCTCACTCCAGCCACCCGGTTCGTGTGAGGCCGCTCAAGAACGGGTCGTCAAAGCACCGTCGGCCGAAGAGATCGCGGAAGTCGCCTTGGAACACATCCATCGCCTGGACCGTGCCGTGGTGTCGTTTGGCCAAGGCTGCGAGGGAGAGCCGCTGCTACGGGGCGATGTGTTGGTCGAATCCATCCGGCTGATTCGGCAACAAACCGACAAAGGAACCATTCATCTCAACAGCAACGCGTCACTGCCGATGGCCGTGGATCGAATGTGCCAAGCGGGCCTCCAGTCACTGAGGATCAGCATGAACTCGGCGGTACCCGACACGTACAATCGATATTATCGGCCGCGAAGCTACAGCTTTGACGATGTTCAAGAGAGTGGGCGAACCATCAAACGACACGGCGGGTTTCTCTCGCTCAACTTGCTCGTGTTTCCCGGGGTCAATGACACGGAGCCCGAGCTGCAAGCCTTGGAACGCTTCATCGACGATCTGGGCGTCGACATGGTCCAAATGCGCAACCTGAATGTGGATCCGGAAGCGTACACGGCACTCTTGGGGGCCGATCGCTTCGGATCGGGCGTTGGCCTCGTGGTCATGATGCAACGCCTTCGCGATCAATTTCCGACCCT
>CAUZBV010000522.1:0-3150 GCA_963578115.1 Myxococcales bacterium | reverse complement strand
TTGCCAAACCGCCAGCTCAAATCGATGGCCCCGGGCTTCTCAGCCAACTCGACCACCGGCGATTCTGTTGTCATCCCTGAACGAATCGACACACCTTCCACCACACCCCAATAGGTCGGATTGGCGGTCTGAGCAGGAAAACCGTCCACTTGAATGTTGTAGACAGCAGGTTCCAACGACTCCAGCGTCGCTTGACCCATTTGGCAGGGCACCGTCATGCCATCCACGAAACCGTCCGCATCATACACAGTCACGTGTACTGTGGTCACGTCGCTGCCGGCACAGGTGGATCCACCAATGACCCACCGCACATCCAAGTTGCCCGGCTCATCCGTTACTTCGGAACCGCATCCAACGAAAACAAGACATGCTACGAAGACGTTGAACATCTCCCAAAGTTGCCGTCGATTGATCATCCTGTCTCTCCGCTATCACGGGTTTGGCTTTTGGCCCCGTGTTTCAAAATGCGATCAAATATTTGCACCATCTCCGGCAGTAGCATAATTTTTTGTATGAATTCGTTTCGAAAAGCGTCTTAGAAAAAAGACGGGAGATTCCACATGGCTCGACATCACATTGCTACAATGACCACTCTGTTCTGTGTTGGCCTGTTGAGCGCCAGTTGCGCCCAATGGCAAAAGTCGTGGACGAATCCACATGCGTATACGCAGCGATTCGAACACCGGTTTCTCGCGCTAGAGCGCGTTGACTACCCTGCACTGTCCCCTGCAACGCCCACGGAAGTGGCGGCACAACAAGGGACAAGCCCGTCGGATACGAACCGATGGGCCCAAGCGGACACCCAACGTCCGCGCCCTTTGGTACCCGCCAAGGCCGCACCGGCTCCAGTCATTCCCGTCGCCAAGGGTCCGGTCAAACACGTGATCGCCGGTCGTGTCTTGGTACCCGTAGCGCCCTTGATCGAGGTCGCAGACCGACCTGCGCACGCCAGCGGGCTGGACATTGAGGAATTGCCCGACAACATGATCGCGTCGATTCCACAGGAGGCGCCCACCGCAAAAACGCCGGCACCCGTCGTTCAAGGCAACAAAACCACGGAAGAACCGCCCGAAGCGAACCTGCCCACCAACGAACCGCGCGAGGACACCATTCGTGCCACGGAGCCCGAGCAGGTGAGCAGTTTGGGCGACGGCACCCCGTCCAGTGAGTTGCTCGCTGCCGCACAACGGACTCTTGGGATCGAAACCGACCTGGACCCCACAGGTTTTGCGAACCATCTCATCCAGGTCAATGACTTGCCCGTCACGAACCGAAACAACGCCCCGATCGTCAAGGCGCTCTATGAATACCTCAACACGACCGACCAGCTCTTAGAAGGTGCCATTGAGCCAAGAGCAGGCGATCTGGTGTTCTTTCACAACACCTACGACCGAGACGACGACCAACGTGCAGATGACTGGTTTACGCTCGTCGGTATCGTAGAACGCGTGAATGGAGACGGAACGGTACTGTTCATCAGCTATGCGCAGGGGAAAATCAAACGACTTCGCATGAACCTGGATCGGCCATCCGATCCCCTCAACCACTACACCAAACAGATTCTAAACAGTGCACTTCGGAAAAAAGAACTCACGGACAGACCGTATACGAGCTACCTGTCGGGTGAGCTGTTCGCGAGCTTCGGACGACTGCAGGATTAGCGGTCGGTCGACTTCGATTTCGAGACGCCGGAAATCACCGACACCCCCCGTGCATAATTGAAGCGTGCCAAAGCACGCCACAGGACGTAGCGCGCATCGACAATGCTCTCTCGGACACGAGCCATGGCCAACTCCGCTTCGGTCACCTCCAAGAAGTTGCCAAGTTTCGCCGCGTACCGGGCGCGGGCCCGATCCAGCAGACCCTGAGTCCGACCTAGGTCCGCCTCTGCCGCCTCTTGCTCACGATGCGCCGCAAGGGCGGTCTGATGTGCATCCAGAACCTGAGAACGAATCATCATCTTTAGCTCAGCCAGTTCATGCAGAATGACCATCTTTTCCGCTTCTGCGGTCCGGGCCTCGGCCAAAACACGACCACCCTCATACAGGGGCATCTCCACCGCAAGTCCCACGGCATAGTACGGAGTATCGTCCGAGAATCGGTCTTGGAGACGGGCATATCCACCGCTCGCAGCCACCCGAATCATGGGATAGTGTTGGGCGTTGATTCGATCCACAGCAATGCCCATCCTCGTGGCGCGCATCCGCATGGCGGCCAACTCGGGTCGTTGCTTGTAGGCCTCCGCCAACGCCGCTTCTGGCGATTGAGTCGGTAGGGGAGCTTCTGGAGGCACGGTCAATGCGGCCAACGAAGTCTCAACCCCAAGTAGCGAGGCCAATCGCAACAGACATCGGTCGTAGTACGATTGACGCAAATCACGCTGCCGGTTGGCTTCCGACAGCTTTACCTCGGCCAATTGCACATCCACCGCAGTGCCTAGTTCACTGGTCAGACGGGCCTCAGCCAACTCGTGACTAATGGCACGTGCGGCCACAAGCTCGGCCATCGCGGACACCTTTTGCTGGCGCCAAACACACTCGGTATAGCCTTCCACCACCTGCAAGACCACAGACGCTTTCCGCGCGGCCCCCTCGGCCTTGCGTACCTCAACATTCGTCTCTTGTTCATGCACAGAGCCAGAGCGGCGACCAAAGTCGTAGACGGTCCACCATGCATTGACCGATCCGCCCACCAACAACTTGAACGGAGATGCCCCCAGGCCTGCAATACCGAGTTTGCCATAAGAGCCACTCAACCCATGGGTAATGGAAGCGGAAATGTCTACCTGCGGAAAATACGCCGTTCGAGCCTGGTCCACGCGACCTAGCGCCGCGTCAACGCGTGCTTTGACAGCCGCGATCTCCGGTCGCTTTTTTGTCGCCATGGAGAGGGCTTCGCTCAATGACAACGTATTGGGTGTCTGAGCATACGCGACCGTCCCCAAACAGAGGCTCAATGCCACAACCATGAAATGCCGAAATCTCACGCGGCTACTCCTTGGCCTTGTTCCCTGTAGTCTCGGTAATAAGCACCCCATCCGAGAGGCTGGTTCGTGCGCTAATAATCACAGATTCGTTCGCTTTGATCCCATCGATGATCTCGACCATGCGGCCGTCATCAATTCCGATCTGAACATTCCGTTTCACCGCC
>CAUZBV010000521.1:0-3152 GCA_963578115.1 Myxococcales bacterium | reverse complement strand
GTGCGATGGAAAGCTGGTGGACAACTCGGGCGCGGCCAAGACGGTCACGTTG
Organism: Myxococcales bacterium; assembly: GCA_963578115.1. Taxonomy (GTDB): domain Bacteria; phylum Myxococcota_A; class UBA9042; genus CAUZBV01. The sequence continues at coordinate 3,100 of CAUZBV010000521.1, read as the reverse complement.
GAGGTGTTGATTACAGAAGGCGTGCTCGCCTTCATATTTGACGAAAACGACCCGAGGGACACGCTGGGCGGGGAACCCATCGACAGCGTGCGCTGGACCATCATCGTCAGCGGCGTGCCGGACTGTAGTCAAGGAACCCCCAATGAACTGCTCTGAGACCATGCGCTTACAAGGAGTCGCTGGCGTGCTGGTCGTCGCCCTGATCGCTTGGAGCGGTTGTGCGGCGGAGGATGCAGGCATGGCGGTCAAATCGACCGGCTATTCACACCAATGTGATGGGGATTCCGATTGCGGGACGGGCATGGTGTGTCACACCACCTGGCCCATTTGCATCGCAAGCGAACCGACGGCCACGGGGATCGCGGTCACATTGACGCCCTCGGCGGACGGCATGGCCACAGCGCATCTCGACAATATCGAGGTGGTTGCCACCAACCAAAGCCACCTCGTCCTGCCCAAAACCGTGCACATAAAGGGACGGATTCGCGTGGAGAACAACGTCATAGAGCCTTCCATCTCGGCCACCTTGGTTGCTGTGGCCATGGACCCGATCATTCCGGGATTGCACCTGAGGACCCAAACGACCGCCGATGACACAGGCTATGACTTGGCCTTGATCGCCGGCGTAGCCTACACCGTTGCCATCACGGTGCAGGACACGGTACGGCCGGTCCATCGCATTTCCATGCTACACAACGCGTCTCTGAACAATGTAGACATCGAGCTTCCGGATTTCGACGCGTATCCGAAGATCACGGGGCGTGTATTTCGGCTCACTGACGAGTGGAAACAACCCGTGAAAGGGGTCCACGTTACAGGGAAACGGACGGGCGATGCACAGCAGTGCACGACCGGGTTGACGGACAAGCTGGGTGCATACGTGATGTACTGCCCGCTCACGGTGGGGGCATACACGATTCACCTGGGTCCCATGCAAGACGGTCCCATTGTCCCTTCGTTTCAAGCACAGTGGCCGGACAAGGACCAATTGGTGATCGACGGCGATCGAGAGCTGCCCGACATTCTGATCCCCCATGACGGGGTGACACTCACCGCAAACATTCGAGTCCAAGATCCCGATGGCAACCCAGTGTCCAGCGTTCCCGTAACGGTCACTCAAACGCTTTCAGACAGTGACTATTGCCAGAACGCCCTTTTCCGTGCTGTGGGCGTGAGCGACGCGGACGGCATGGTGCAAGTGGACGTTTCCACGGGTCCTCATCGAGTCACTGCCGTGCCACACCCCACGTCAGGCTGGGCCATTGCGACCGTAGACAACGCGCTCCTTGGCCCGGACGATGTGTATTCCCTGACCCTGACTCCCAAGGTGGTCCTCACCGGAACGGTTGTGTCCCACAAAGGCACACTGCAAGCGGGTGCGCGCGTTGCGACCCGGCTTGAGTGGACCAACCCAGACACGGGGATCGCCACACAGCAGGAGTACACCACCAAAACCGGTCTGAAAGGACAATTCTCGTTGCCCGTGGATACGGGTAGCCATCAGATCACAGTGACGCCACCCCACCCTGCCGCCCTGCCCCGTTGGACGTCACCCAGCGCCCTGACAATCGACAAAACAGGCGCCTCATTGGCCATTGAGTTGCCGTTCCCAATCCTCATGGAGGGCACCATCCGGACGCCGCAAGGGAAGACTGCGGGGCTGGTCGCCGTCCGAGCCTATGACACCGTGAATGGAACGCACGCCCTGGCCAACACAACCTCGGACCAGGACGGCCACTACCACCTCATTTTGCCCTCGCCGGAGTCCACAGGCCTGTGAGTCGCGTGTTTCCATGGTTCCTGCTGATCGCCGTCGCTGCGCTGGTTCTTCGCTATCCTTTCATTGGACTTGGACTGATCGGGCTGAGTGTGGTGGCCCTGGTTGCGCACCGATTGGGACGCCATCAAAATTTGCCCTTCGACAAAGATCTGGGGGCACCCGATGCCCCCAGCGGAGGCGACGATCGGACGCATAAAGCCATGACCTTGGGCGGCTGGGAAATGGGCGAAACTGGAACGTTACAAGACGGCATTATTCAGGCCATCGCGCCATGGGGGCCCTTCCGTGTGCAGGTGCAATACCAGGACATCACGCCATACATCCTCCTCCACTCGCTCCGAACTGAGGAGACGGAGATGGTCTTTATCTTACGCCGTCGCCAGTCTCCGCTGGACCTCCCCCCAGTGGTGAGCAACACGCCAATTCGGTCCAGCGCCATCGAATACCATTTGCGAAAAACACCGCTGTGTGAAGCACTTCAGACCCACTTCGACGGAGCCACAAATCGGCCGCGCTTGTTTCGACAGCTGCTCGACGACGGCCTCGCTGACGATGTGATACGACTTCTTGAACACACCCGATATCGGTTGGAAGATCTCGTGTTCGATGGACAAGAGATGGTCATGATCATTCACCCGGCGGCCGACCCAGCTGAATCGCCTTACGTCACGGATTGCCTTGAGCTTGTGCAACCCATCGTGGAAAGGATGATTCATTTTCTAGAGACGACGCCCATCCCGAGCGCGCGCCACTGAGAACCCGGATGGTTCAGAGCCGGTATATGTTCGGCAAGAACCGAACCGTATCGTCATCATCCACAACGGTGAGGATGTACTCGAAATGGATCGGCACCGGGGTGGTCAACGGGTGTCGAATGGTCTTACCCGCGGCCAACTGCTCCTTGAATTGGCTCAGCGTCAGTAGATCGTTGAGATCCAAGACTTCGAACGCCAGCGCTTCCATGTCTTGCACACGCACACATCCATGGCTCCAGGCGCGCTTGGCCTTGGCAAATTGGTCCCTGTTCGGCGAGCCATGCAAATAGATGTTGTTGGGATTTCGAAATCGCATGACAACGCTGCCCAACGCGTTTTGCGGGCCGGGGCGTTGGTATAGTCGGCGTGAACCGTCTCGCCGGGTGATCCACTGAAACCCCTTGCGCGCCATATAGCCTTTGTTTCGCCACTCTTTGGCCATGATCTCGTTTCGAACGATGCTTTCCGATGGACTCCAGCCGGGATTGATGACGATCTCACTGACGGTGGAATGGTACTTCTTGGTACGCCCACCACCCGTTCCATACGAGTAGCCGATCACCGC
>CAUZBV010000520.1:0-3159 GCA_963578115.1 Myxococcales bacterium | reverse complement strand
CGGACTATGTGAAGGTGCTCGATTTTGGGATCGCCAAAATGCTGGGCGGGGATACCGGCGAGCAGGACCTGACGAAGACGGGGGCCGCGTTTGGCACCCCCCGATACATGTCACCGGAACAAGCCCAAGGAAAATCGGTGGACGCACGCTCGGATCTCTATGCTCTGGGCGTAATTTTGTACCAAATGCTGACGGGAGAACATCCCTATCAGGCCACCAGCGCCCTGGCCTATATAATGAAACACGTCACCGAACCCATCGGCGCACCGTCGGCCAAGGTGGGGACAGATGCCATCCCCCCCCGCGTGGATGCCATCGTCCAACAATGCGTGGAGAAGGACCCCGCGAAGCGCTTCCAGTCTGCGGCAGATCTCCAACGAGCCCTTCGGACCGCGCTACGAGACTTCCCCGAATCCCAACGGGGATACGCTACGCCGGGGTTGGGCAATCCGCTTACGCACGGCGCAATGCCGCCGCCCCCGCCGTCCGCCGCAGACACACTCAACCCCCCCACAAGACGTAGCCGTCCTCTCTGGCTCTGGATCTTGATCGGTGCGCTCGTGCTGGGCGGTGGAAGTACGGGCATCTATTTTGCCGTCCGCGACGGCGACAGTGGGCGCAGCGCACGAAAGTCCCGACCGGCCACGACAACGAAGAGCGATGTTTCCCAGAAACGTCGGCGGAAGCGCAAAAAGAAGGACGCTGCCAAGACGGCCACGGCGGCCACCCCAAAGGCCGAACAACCACCAGCCCTCGTCAGTGACGTCCCGATACCAAAGAAAGGGGAACCCATAGAAGGCCTCCCGGTACCCGTCGAGACGCGACTGATGGCCAGTACTCCACAAGCGCTGGTGCTCACAACCGAATTGGCTCCGGCCGAGGCGCTCGCGTTTTATCGGCACCATATGCAGAAGGAGTGGGGCGCGCTGAAGGACGTCCCCAACGGCTTTCAAGTGACCGACCCCAAAGCTCCGATCACCTACGTCATGGTGCAACGCGGTCCCTTGGGTGCGATGATCTCACTCTCACGCAACGCGCTGGTAGAACCACCGGCAGAGAGTAAACCGGCCCAGCTTGTGTTTGGTGTGCCCGTCTACCCAGGAGCCAAAACGTCCGTGCGAACGCCCACCACATTGGGGCTCGTCAGCGCCGATCCTCTGAGCAAGGTCATCACATTCTATCGGCAATATTTTGGCCTGCACGAGGGAGTCAGTCTCTCGCACACAAACGATGGAAAGGGGCACCCACTGCTGAGTGTCGTCAGCAACCAGGACACTCTGGAATTTCGGACGGTCACGGTCATGGCCGACCCCCAAGATCCCAATGGCAATCGCGCCGCCATTTACGTACAGAAACGATAAAGCCGCCGACAGCCGCGCCGGCCGACACGTTGGTTTGGTGAGCAAATCGAGGGGCATTCCGCCCATCGCTCAAGCGTTCTCAGGGCCTGCAATGGTAGGATCTCGAAAAATTGTTCGACGAAGCCGGCGGACAACCGGAAAGGACGTTTCGAGTGGTTCCCTGGACGGAAGACAAAACCATGTGGAGTACACTATGTTTTCAGAACGCTCACTTGTCTTTCGTTTGTTTGGTTTCTTAATGCCGATGTGTTGTCTACTTGCCATGCAGGCCTGTACAGTTCATCCCGCAGACGATCCCTTCCATATGCTGGATCGAGACGTCACCCCCTTGTCCGTCGATTGCGTGCACATCACGGTCGTTGATTCCGAAGCGTGCCATCCGCTGTCTTGGTGGTCCGACGGAGCCGTGGGCACATGCATGGATCGAGACGAAGCGCTCACGACCATTCAACCCGCCGGCTCCTGTCCAGACCCGCTGACCTTTCCGGCGGTGGAGTTCACCTGCTGCAGAGTGACCACCCCAGAGCCGACCGGCCCCACGTCGCCACCCAAGGTGGACAAGATATTCGGAATGGGTTCGTCGATCCCCACGCCGGGGTTTTCGGTCGACGACACGCCCTCCTCGGAGGACGAAGAGACTTGTGAAGAGGACGAAAAGGAACCCTTCTTTAATCCGCCCAAGAAGTAATTCTAGCGCGGCACACGCCGCGACTTTCTAGGCGTCGGAAGAACACACGCCCGAGTGATCAATGGGCACACCCGCTTTGTACGCCTGGCATGCGTTCGGATAGGTCTGGCCGGCGCACCCACAAACCTCGGGGTTTTGGCTCAGGTCGATGCAGAGCAAGGGCTTGGACTTGCACTCGCCCTCCCCAGTGCAGCCGAGGGCGCCGGCACAATAATACGGCCCCGCGCAGGACGACAACACCGAGAGATCGCAGATCGGCAAGCTGCCGTCCTCGTTGCACGGGCCATCGTGTTTCTTGGCTGCGCCCGCTTTCATCCGGGCGTGTTTGGTCTCGTAGGTGACGCCGTCGCAACCGCACTCGGGGGTACAGCCCAAGCACATCTCTCCGACGTTCTTGCACTTCCCGCTGGCGCCCGCATCACACGTCTCGATGTTGCAATATTGTCCTTGGTAACAACCTCCGGAGCCCAGCTCGGTGCACACCTGGCCGTCCGGTGGAATGCACTTGCCGTTGTTCCGAACGTTCATTCCCACCAGGGCCGCCAAACACGGGTTGTTGTAGGTGCCGTAATCGCAGCCACACACCATGAAATCCTCTTCGTCGACGCAAGTGTCGGGCTTTTGGGTGCATACGCCCAGCCCCGTGCATGCTCCCTTGCAGTACTGGTTGGCGCTGCATTGGTTCTCCCCATCCACGATGCACTCCTGGGGGCCCTCCGCACAGGGGCCATCCGACGCCACGTTCACACCCGACATGGACGCGATGCAAGCGCTGTCGTACGTCTGCTCATCGCACCCACACACCAGCCCCACGATGGCAGGACAAGAGTTCGGGCGGGGCACACAGACACCATCCAGCCCAAGATCACACGCTGTCGACTCGCAATACCAACTCACCGGGCACGTACTCGTACCGGTTTTGCATGCAATGGGTTCGGTGACGACATCGGATGTGGGTGGGGCCGTGTCGGGCACGCGAGGCACATCGGCCGGTGGGTCGGTGCTGTCGTTCGGTTCTTGGGTCTCGTCGAGTGTACGGGCCGAATCTGTGGGCGCCTTCACGTCGGGATCTGGGTCAGACGACTCGCCACCACAACCCACCAGCAGGAG
>CAUZBV010000519.1:0-3163 GCA_963578115.1 Myxococcales bacterium | reverse complement strand
ATACGGCCCTGTGCCTGGGCGGGCTGCTGCTGAATGACTCGGTCTGCGCACCCGAATACGCGGTAAAACCCCCCAGTGAGGGACCGATTACGTCCGACCCTCATGGCGGTAATGATCAGACCCCGAAAAACACCGGAGCTTCGTCTGAAGCGGCCGCTGGCTGCACCATCGGCAGCGGTGCTGGAGCAGGTGGTGCCGTGCTGCCCATGCTCGTTCTACTCGTGGGTTGGGTCACCCGTCGTCGTTTCGCCGCGACGCACTGATTTCTTCCCGGTGCCCCGGCCCAGGACGCGTCCATTGCGACGCACCTGGGCTGGGGCATCTTTTTGTGCACAATCCGTCCGACTCTTTTTCCGTAGACGATGGATGTGGTAGAAGGGGAACATGACTAGACGACACGCTCCCCCCAGCGGCCGGTCCTATCGGCACCAAGAGCCGCTTTACAATACCGACATTCCCACGCCATCCCATGCCGAACGGGCGCGCACGCTCGTGGCCGGTCAGCAGACCGGCACTCTCTGCACCCTGTCGTGCGAACCCGAAGGTTACCCCTACGGCTCTTTTGTGACCTTTGGCATGGACAGTGGGAATCCGGTTTTTTTGGTCAGTGTCCTGGCCGAGCACACCAAAAACCTACAAGAGGAAGCCAAGTGTTCCCTCCTGGTGGCCGAAACCGGGGACGGCGATCCCTTGGCGCGGGGGCGCGTGACTTTGGTGGGGACTTGCGAGCGCTTGGATCAGGATGAGGACATCGCCAGGGCACGCAGCGCATTCCTCGAGTCCAACCCCAACGCGTCGTATTACGTGGATTTCAAAGACTTTTCCTTTTGGCGTTTGGGTGTCGAATCCGTACGATACATTGGCGGCTATGGCCGCATGTCGTGGGTTGACCGATCCGATTGGTTCGAGGCAGAGCCGGATCCCTTGCGGGGAGCAGCCACTCGAATCATTCGCCATATGAACGACGATCACGCGGACACGATGGTGTTGTACTGTACGGCCTTTACACAGGCGTCGGACGCCTCCGAGGTGACCATGACGGGCGTGGATCGATACGGTTTTGAGATGTCGGTGATGACGGACAAGGGTCCTCGGCCCATCCGTTTGGCGTTTTCACAACCCTTGACCAGCGCCGATCAGGTCCGCAAAGAGTTGGTGGCCCTGGCCAAACAAGCGCGTGGAGAAGGCGAAGGGATGGCCTCTCCGGCATAGGGGAATTCAGCAGAACGGTTTCTTCGTGTTTTCAGTGGAGAAAGGCTTGGCGGCCCACATAAAGAGGATGAAACGATGAACAAACGAATGACAATGATGATGGCGGCGTTGATGATGCTCTTCATGGCGACCACAGCCTTGGCGACACCGCCCGTGCCCGCATCCCCGTGCACGTCGGACGACGATTGTGGGGACGGTGAAATCTGTGGGCTGAGCGATTGCCCAGCCACGGATTGCGATCCGGACGATCCCGACTGCAAGCCCATCGACTGCGAAGAGGAAGGCTGGTGCCTGCCTCTGAGGACCAACATGCCCACGCCGAGCAGCGAGTGCGACACCGACGTGGACTGCCCCAATGGCTTTTCCTGCGACGTGGTGGGCTCCATAGGAACAGCGTGCGCGTGCGTCGAAGGGGAGGAAGACTGCCCTTGCGACGACGAACCCACGAAAACCGAGGACTGGAAAGAATGCCGTCCCAAGGCGTGTACAACCGCTGCAGAGTGCGGGGATGGTCTGAAATGTCATCTTTATGAGCAGGACTGTCCCCCTGCCTTCGTGGCGAAACCGGAAGTTGACTGTCCGGAAGACAATCCGGACTGTAACAAAGACATCCCGAACGATCCGCCCAAAGGCGAAGACTGTGAACCCACCACCAAAGGGATGTGCGGTCCCACTTGGATCGGAACGTGTGAGGCCGCGGCCGACTGTGGCCCAGGATTCGATTGTGCCCCCGTTGAGATTTGCGAGTGCAGCAGCAGCATTTCAACGCCGACGTCCGTCGAGCCAACCGATACCGATACCGATGGCGAAGGGGATGACGACGGGACGGGCGATGGCGCTTCTTCGGATCCCAGTCCCACGCCGGGTGGAGACGGGTCGGGGAAAGCGGACGAGGCCGGCAACGACGACGACTGTAACTGCAAGCCAACCGATGAAAGCTACTGTCAGCTCATCAAAGTGACCTGCGAGACCGATGGTGACTGCACGAACGAAGGCTGGACGTGCATCGAGGCGGGTGATAGTGGCGGTGTGTGCTCCTTCGACGTAGAGACTGGCGAAGAGGACTGCGAAGAAACAGAGAGCGAGAAGGCCTGTGTTCCCCCAGGGTTTGAAGCCTGGGCCGGCGCTGCTGGCACTGCGTCCAGCAACCAGACGCTGGGCAACTTGGGCGGCGGTAAGGGTTCGATTGACAACGAGTCGGCCAATCCGCCCACGCAAGAACCCCAATCGGATTCCAACTCCGGTGGGTGTCAGGTTGGCGGCGGTGTTGCGACCGGGCTCTTGCCCCTCGCTCTTTTCATGCTCTTGTTGGTGTTTCGCCGGCGGGTTCAACTCTCGTAGCGCCGAACAACATTCTTCTCCCCGAGACCCTGGGTAGGGTGTTCGGGGGGAGGGAGACGACCGGTTAGCGGCTGTGTGCGAGCAGTTTCGTGCCTTCGCGAAACATGATGTTGATTTTTCGACCGCCCAACACTTGGGTGACGAGTCCGACGCCGAATTTCTGGTGGTTGACCACGGCTTGCTCTTCGAACACCTCTTGCATGGCATACTCCACCGGTTTGGACACATCGATTTCCGCCATGATGGTCTCGTAATCGCCTTCGTTGGTAGCCGGGGTCTTTGAAGCGCCGGCCGTTTTCTTCTTCGCCGCCGCCTTTCTTGTTCCGGGTACCGTTGGGCGGTACTTGTGAACCGCTTTGCACGTCTTGCACTCGACCTTTGCGGGCTTGTCTTTTTCCATCGCGTGGATGACATGCGCCAACATTAGCTTGCATTTTCCGCAATAGGAATCGACGTCTGTACCGGCTTCGGGCTTCTTTTTCGCTGCCATTCGCTTGGACCTTTTCAGCAAGAGTTAAGGAGCCAATCGTCCGGATTGGCCCAGATGGAGGACCATACTCCTCCTGGTGGACCGCTTCTGTCAAGGTCCTACACCATGAATGCGTTCAGT
>CAUZBV010000518.1:0-3167 GCA_963578115.1 Myxococcales bacterium | reverse complement strand
TGTAGTACACGCCCGCTTTCCGGGTGGTGGCGTACCAGGTCGCCACTTGTTCGATCTGTGCCGCCGGGATCCCCGTGACTTTTTCAGCCTCCACTGGATTGTATCGGGCGACGGTCTGTTTCATCGCCTCGTAGCCTTCGGTGTGGGTCTTAATGAAGGTTTCGTCGACCAGCCCGTCTCGGATGATCACGTGGGCCATGGCGTTGAGCAGCCAGACATCGGTGCCGGGTTTCATCTGAAGGTGCACGTCTGCGATGGTCGAGAGCCAAATCTTTCGAGGATCGGCCACCACCAACTTGGCGCCATTCCGGACCGCACGCTTCATCTCCATGGCGATGATGGGATGGGCTTCGGTCGTGTTGGAACCGATCACAAAGAGCATGTCCGAATCCCGGATCTCCGAGATGGAGTTGGTCATGGCACCCGCACCGAACATGGTCACCAGACCGGCGACCGTTGGCGCGTGTCATGTGGCCGCGCATTGATGGCAGTTGTTGGTGCCAAAGGCGGCCCGGGCCAGCTTTTGCATCAAGTAGTTCTCTTCGCCCGTGCAGCGACTCGAGGAGATGAACGCCAAGGCGTCAGATCCATGCTGCTCCCGCACACGGTTGAGTCCATCGGCCGTTCGTTGGATGGCTTCGTCCCAGGACGCTGGATGCAATTGGCCGTCTTGGCCGCGAACCAATGGTGTCGTCAACCGATCGTCGTGATGGACAAAGTCGAAGGCAAAGCGACCCTTGACACACAGGTTCCCGTCGTTGAGCGTTTCGCCGGGCGGTGGGCTGGTCACGGCCACCACCCGATTGTCTTTAACGTTCAGGTCGAGCTGGCAGCCCACACCACAGAAGTTGCACGTGGACCGTACTTTGGTGACGCCTGCGTCGGTGAGTGGCGGAGATTTCTTTTCCCACAACGCCCCAGTGGGGCAGGTGTCGATGCACCCACCACAGAGCTCGCAGGTGCCGTCCAGGAGGCTGATGCCGTTGGGCGTGGCCACCGTGGTGCTCGAGCCGCGTCCGGCCAAGGTGATGGCGCTGACGGCTTCCACTTCATCGCAATAGCGGGTACATCGTCCACAAGCGATGCAGAGATCCGGCTCGTATTGAATGTACGGATTGGGATCGTCGCGGCCTTCGCGGGGGGCTTCGACCGGGGCCAACTGCAGCAAGGGCCCGTGGGTTTCGCTCATGGCGCGAAGCTCGTTGGGCTTGCCATTTTGGTAGGGCAGACCGTCCTCGCCGGTTCGATGATCCGCCGCGTAGAGGCTGAGCAGCACGTTGAGATGCCGTTGGACGTCCTCGGTTTGGGTCTCCACAGACATGTCGGGGGTGGCTTTCCACGCACAGGCCGGTTGCAGACGACGCTGGCCGTCTACTTCCACCAAGCAGGTGCGGCACATGCCGGCGGGCTCCAGCCGGGAGTCGTTGCAGAGCGTCGGGATGTCGATGCCCAAACGCTCGGCTACCGTGAGAACCGTCTCCCCATCCACGGCTACGGTGGTCTGCCCGTTGATCGTCACGTTAAAAGAGTCGCTCATATCGACCTCGCTCCATGGACACCCGATGGGGTGGCCCCTTCCGAAAAGTCCTCTGGGAAATATTTGCGTGCGGATTGCAGGGGCAAACCGGCGGTCATGCCCAACCCACAAATGGATCCGGCTTCCATCTCCCAGGCCACGTCGTCTAGATACTCGAGGTGTTTGGTGCTTCCGGACTGGGTGTACTGGTCCAGCGCACGGCGCACCACGCGGGTGCCGATGCGACACGGGGCACACTGGCCGCAGCTCTCTTCCTCAAAGAAGATGGCTTGTTCCAAGGCCGCCCAGGCCATGTTAATCGTGTCGTTGAGCACCACCACACCGGCGCTGCCGAGCATGGAACCGACTTTGGCCAAATGACCAAAGTCGAGGGGTTCCTCTCGGAAAGACATGGGCAAGAACCCGGATGAGGCCCCGCCCGGGCTGAACGCTTTCGGTGTGCCGAGGTATCCCCCCGACGCCTCGACCAGCTCATCGAGCCCAACGCCCAGCGGCAGCTCATAGACGCCGGGTTTCTTTACGTGGCCCGAGACGCAATAGAGCTTGGAGCCGGGCTCAGTGCGCCCTTGGGCCTTGAACCACTCGCCGCCACGCAACAGGATCGGCGGCACGCAGGCCAGGGTCTCCACGTTGTTCATGAGCGTGGGTTTGCCACGATAGCCGGCTTCGGTGGGGTAGGGCGGTTTCAAGCGGGGCAGCCCGCGTCGTCCTTCCAGCGCCTCCAAAAGGGCCGTCTCTTCGCCGCAGATGTAGGCGCCGTGCCCGTCCACCAATTGAAAATCAAAGTCGCGGAGGGCTTCGCTCGCTTCGGCGATGGCCTGCTCCACCGCTTGGCGTTCTGCGCTGAATTCGCCGCGGATGTATATGAGGATGGTGGGCGTCTGGATGGTGGCCGCCGCGATGGCCAACCCCTCCAGCATCAAGTGGGGGCGGCGAAGCATGATCTCTCGGTCTTTGAAGGTACCCGGCTCGCCTTCGTCGGCGTTGCACACCACGTAGCGTTCGGTTTCGGCCTGCTCCAGGAGCGCGGCCCACTTGATGGCCGCTGGGAATCCGGCCCCTCCGCGCCCTTGGAGGCCCGACGCGCGCAGCTCGGCGACCACCTTGTCGGATCCCATGGCTCGGGCTGCGGCCAGCGCACGATACGACGCGTCGTCTTCTCCCGCCAGATTCATGGGGAGCTCGTCGCTGGCCGGTGTGATGCCGCCTCGATCCGGGGCGTAGGCCACAAGATTGCGTTCGGTGTCCAACGCCACCGGGGCACGGTCGCATTGGCCCAGGCAGCTGACGATTTCATGGGGCGTCTTGTTGGACGTCAGGTCATCGAGCACTTCTTGGGCACCGGCCACGCGACAACTCAACCCGCCACACACTCGCATGCCGGGGTTGGGACGCGCGATCAAGGTATAAAATGTGGCGACGCCGTACACATCCGCTTCCGGGATTCCGCTCTCTTGGCTCACGGCCCGGACGTGTTCCGGTGTCAAACCGCCCGCTTCGTCGAGCATGGCCATGATTCGTTCGCGATCGGCACCCTTGGGCTTCAAAACCAGTCCTCCATCCGGTGGGTCTCCCTCAGGATACCACATGAAAAACGTTCGTCGACATCCCAGATGGAAGCGCGACGAAG
>CAUZBV010000517.1:0-3174 GCA_963578115.1 Myxococcales bacterium | reverse complement strand
CCGAGCCAACTCTTCCAGGTGGGGGCGCATTTCGTCTGCACCCAATGCACAGTTCATGCCCACGGCGGTCAGGGGAGCATGATGAATCGCCGTCCAGAATGCATCGACCGTTTGCCCTGACAACGTGCGCCCCGAGCGATCGGTGATGGTCACTGAGGCGATCACAGGCAACACGGTGCCCGTTTCGTCGAAGAAGCGCTCCATGGCATAGAGCGCCGCCTTGAGGTTCAGCGTGTCAAACGTCGTTTCTGCGAGCAAGAGATCCACGCCACCAGCCACCAGTGCGCGCACTTGCGCCAAGTACGCGACCTCCAGATCCACAAAAGAAACCGCACGGTATGCAGGATTCGAAACGTCCGGTGACAGGGACGCGGTTTTACTGGTTGGCCCGATTGAGCCGGCCACAAAACACGTCCGCTCCGGATGCGCCTCTTGAAAGGCATCCACCGCGCGACGCGCGGCCTGAGCGGCGTGCACGTTGACGTCATGGACCACAGCTTCCAAGCCATAATCCGCCAAAGAGACAGAGGTCGCATTGAAGGTGTTGGTCTCGATGATGTCGGCACCGGCCTCCAGATAAGAGCGGTGGATCCCTTCGATGATGGATGGCTGCGTGATGCTGAGCAGATCGTTGCATCCCTGCAAAGCCGACGGGTGGTCCTTGAATACATCACCGCGGTAGTCCGACTCACCCAGCTCGTAGCCCTGGATCATCGTCCCCATGGCCCCATCAAAGAGGGCGATCCGCTCCGTCAGGAGCGCGTTTAATCGAGGATTCGGTGTGTTCTTCAAGGCCTGCGTACTCCCGAGAATCGGAACAGGGTGAGACTCGCTTAAAAGCCCATGGACGCCAAGGCCCTAATCCGGCCTAATCGGGGATAGCCCTACTTCGTATCACTGGGCGTGTATGAACGATAGATTGTCTTTCGAATCACATAACCGTAGACCATCTCTTCGTCGAGCGCCGGATTGCCCGAACCTGCGCCGCGATCCCCACCAAACTTGGTCGCCCAGAAACATCCGGTCCCGTGACGGCCATCGTCGATGCGCGTTCGTAGCACCCGGTTTATGAACGTCTCCGAGGCGTCCTTGTCCGTCGCGTCTATGCACCCCACGATGCCCGTTTTCGTGTTGATGATCCGAATGGCTTCCGACAACCCGGAGACCTTCGTCAGCACACCGCACGGCCCGAAAATCTCCGTGTGGTGCAAGACATTGCCTTCGTGGACATCGCCCAACAAAGTGAAAGGCACAAAATAGCCTGCACGCTCCAATTCCGCGTCCAAGTCCTGCTGATACACAAGACTCGCCCCCTGGCCGATGGACTCGCTGACAATGGCCTGAAAGCGCTTCTTCTGCTCCTTGGATGCAACGGGAGGCAAGCTGAACTGATCGGACGCCGCATCCGCTTCGGTGAGGGCATCACTTCCGCCGGGGCCCGACACAATATTGGGCACCAGCGTGAGCACTTCCTTGACGAAAGCGTCGTAGACCGACTCGTCACACAACACCTCTTGAATGGAGGTGCATCGCTGACCGCTCGTGATGGTCTTGCCGTACACAAAGTTCTTGGCAGCGCGGGTGATGTCTGCGGACTGATGCACGTAGAACAAGTTGATGCCCGCACATTCTTTCATGGCGCATTTGCCCAGGCTCTCCGCGAGCGCACCCACCTGATCGCCCACGGCCTTGGAGCCCGTGAAGCTGACCGTTCGAATCGCGCTGTGCCTCACAAGAGCATCTCCAGCCTCCGCGTCGCCTTGCACCATGGAGAAAATACCCGCCGGGATCGTCACACCCCAACGCATGGCCGTCTCTCGCAACGCGTGCAACACCATAGTCGCTATGGCCTGGCTCGATTCGGGAACGAGATGGCTGGGCTTCCAGATCACCGGGTTTCCCGTCACCAATGCGGACATGACTTGAGCGATGGGGATGGCAATGGGAAAATTGAAGGGCGTAATGATCCCTGCCGGACCTCTGGGCGCCACTCGGTTCTCCATGGTCAAGCCACTGATGATGTCCTGGTAGGTTTCGCCCGTCATGCTCACCCCTTGAGGTGCCACCGCTTCCACCACACCAATGGCCTCCAACACGTCCAATTTGGCATCGAAGAGCGTCTTTCCCATCTCTTGGGTCACGATGGCGCAGAGGGGGTCGAGTTGATCGCGCATCAGCTCACCAACACGCAACATGGACTTGGTCCGGAAGTCAGCGCTCGTTGTGCGCCATGCATCAAAATCCCGTTCGGCCAGATCGCACGCACGGGCCACGTCTGACGCCGACGTTTCCGGCACGTTGCCCAGTACGTGGGTCACGTCGGCCGGATTGGTGTTCTCGTACAAAGTGCTTGTGGATGCTTCGACCCACTCGCCACCAATAAGATTGTGATAGGTGCCCTGCGCATTGGTCTTGGGGTTCAAGTCCAACGCTGCGTCCACAGCCAGACCCGCTGAACGCAGGATATCCAACGCCTCGGTGTTTCGGTCCAACATACCGGAATTCAATGTGAGTCCCGTCAGGTCATCCGTCAGCGTTAGCGTCGTATCGCCAACGGTCAATTCGATTGTTGGTTTCATGCTTTCTCTCCCAACTCTTCGGCGCGACGACATGCTGCCGCCACCGCCTCTTTTACAATGGTCTCGAAATCGCCGGCCTCGAAACGTTCGATGGCCGCCGCCGTTGTCCCGCCGGGCGAGGTCACTTGCTGACGCAAAGTGGCCGCCGATTCATGGGACTCCACCAAGAGCTTCGCTGCCCCGAGCATGGTCTGCTGCACCAGCGCCAGGGCCAGGTGTTCGGGTACGCCGAGGTCTTGTGCAGCCTTCTGCAACGCCTCGACCAAATAGAACAAATACGCGGGCCCGGACCCACTGGTCGCCGTGATTGCATCCATGGCTTCTTCCGACACATGAACGGCCTTCCCGACCGCCGAGAAGAGCTCCGCGGTCATGAGGGCATGGGATTCATCCGCATATTTCCCTCGGCAATACGGCGACATGCCCTCCCCCACCAGAGAAGGGGTGTTGGGCATCACACGGACGACGGGCACCGACAAACCGATGGTCTCTTCAATACGCGCCGTACTGATACCAGCCATCACACTGATCACGAGTTGATCGGCCCGGAAGTGGTCCCGCGTTTCTTCCAACAAGCTGTCAAAACCCTGGGGCT
>CAUZBV010000516.1:0-3174 GCA_963578115.1 Myxococcales bacterium | reverse complement strand
AATTCCTGGCCGCTCTGCCTCATGGCCCAAACTACCGCAAATTGTGGACACTCTTCCAGGACCTGATTACCCTCGCAGCCTAATCCCCTAAAGTGCAGTTGGTTAAGGAAGGATTGAAAACAGCCATCATCGAACGAAAGCTGTTCGGCGGAACGTGTGTTAACGTCGGCTGCATTCCGACAAAGACGCTGGTAGCCAGTGCAAGAGCTGCGTACATGGCACGCCGAGCGGGCGATTTTGGCGTCACGATTGAGGGCCCGATTACGGTAGATATGCAGCGCGTCAAGGCGCGCAAGGACGCCGTCGTCCGGCAGTCCAACGAAGGCGTCACCAACTGGTTGAAGAACATGCCCAACCTGGACGTATTCGAGGGCCACGGTCGTTTCGAGAGTCCCACCACCGTCCGGGTGAACGAGGATCTCCTGCAGGCGGACAAGGTATTCATCAACGTCGGCGGTCGGGCCACGGTTCCAGACATGCCGGGTCTTGAGAATGTCAACTACCTGACAAACTCCAGCATGATGGAGATTGGTGTTCTGCCCGAACACTTAATCGTGGTCGGCGGTAGTTACATTGGGCTGGAGTTTGGCCAAATGTATCGACGCTTTGGCAGTCGGGTCACCATCATCCAGCGAGGTGACCGCCTGATTCCACGGGACGACGACGACGTGTCAGCGACGGTCAAGGAAATCCTGGAGAACGAAGGCATCGACGTGCGTCTTAGCGCGGAATGTATGAGCGTCGAGAAGCGCGGCGATCAGGTGGCAGTGAATTTAGGGTGCGCAGACAAGTCCAGCGATGTAGTTGGAAGCCACTTGCTCTTGGCCGTTGGCCGTCGCCCCAACACGGACGATTTGGGGCTCGACAAGGCTGGCATTGAAACGAACGATCGTGGTTTCATTTCCGTGGACGATCAGCTTCGCACGAAGGTGCGGGGTGTTTGGGCTATGGGCGACGTCAATGGCCGAGGTGCCTTCACTCACACGTCGTACAATGACTATGAAATAGTCATCGCGAACCTATTCGACAATGATCCTCGCAAAGTATCCGATCGCATTACGGCCTACGGACTTTTTATTGATCCGCCGTTAGGCCGCGTGGGCCTGACCGAAAAACAGGTTCGCGATTCCGGTCGCAAGGCATTGATTGGAAAAATGATGATGTCCCGCATCGGTCGCGCCCGTGAGCGCAGCGAAACTCAAGGATTTATGAAGATACTGATCGACGCTGAATCGAAGAAGATCCTCGGAGCTGCAATCCTAGGCATCGGCGGCGACGAAATCATTCACTCAATTCTTGATGTGATGTATGCGGATGCACCCTATACGGTCATCCAACGAGCCGTGCACATTCATCCAACCGTTAGCGAACTGATTCCAACGATGCTCGCCAGCCTAAAGCCCTTGGAGTGATCGCTGGCACGCTCAGGCGAGTGTGGGACCCGCCCACAACAGGGTTCACCACGCCCTTCGCCACGGGCTCAGGGACGTGCCACCCGGGCCACGCCACGCCACTCCAGCCGGGACATTCGCGGCCATTTCGGGTGGCACGCTCAGAACGAAGGGTTCTTCAGGGATTTTAGTGGATGGGGAGTAGAGGTAGTCGGTGAGATGCCAGAGAATCTGGAACGTGAACAAGCTCACCGAACATTACAGTCAATTGTTGTGTCTGGACGCGTCCTGGGAAGTCTCTGGGGTGAACCTGTCCCTGGAAGACAAGCAGGTGGAGATTCATCTGCGGCACAGTGGGAAAGGCTATTTGCCGTGCCCCGAGTGCGGTGCTGAATGTGTGATTGCCGATCACGCGCCAGACCGTACTTGGCGGCATTTGGACACGATGCAGTTTGAGACCCTCCTTCGTGCACGGGTCCCACGAACCAAGTGTGCCAAGTGCGGCGTGAAGACAAGTAGAGTGCCGTGGGCGGATAAGTACTCTCGGTTCACACTGATGTTCGAGGCCTTTGCCATTGAAGTCCTGCAGGCCTGCAGCAACGTCGTGCGAGCGGCGACATTGCTGGGGCTGGATTGGGATGCGGCGCACCGGATTATGGAGCGTGGGGTGCAACGCGGCCTGGAGCGGCGAGAGCTGGAGGGTGTGGAATACGTGGGCATGGATGAGAAGAGCTTCCGTCGTGGTCAAAGCTATGTCTCGATTCTTGTGGACTTGACAGGTGCCCGAGTCCTGGACGTCAGTGAGGGTCGAGACGAGGAAGCAGCCAACCAATTGTGGGTCAGCTTAGGTGATGACCAGGCGGCCGAGGTAAAGGGAGTCGCTATGGACATGTCGGCCGCCTATCGGAAATCGGCCCAGAAGCACGCACCTCAAGCGGAGATCGTTCATGACCGTTTTCACATCAGTAAGTACCTCAACGAAGCTGTCGACAAGGTCCGCCGCCAAGAGCATAAGGCTCTACAAGCACAAGGAGACGACACGCTCACCCATACCAAGCAGTTATGGCTCTTCAACCCGGAGAACATGGACGAATATCAATGGCTGAGCTTTGAGTCGCTCAAGGACCTGGAATTGAAGACCTCACGAGCTTGGGCTATCAAGGAGCAATTCCGCTGGTTCTGGGAGTACCGTTACGCGGGCAACGCGGCCAAGTTCTTCCGAAAGTGGTACTCCTGGGCAAGTCGTTGTCAGCTGCAACCGATGGTGAAAGTGGCGAAGACTCTCCACAATCATCTGGACAACATGCTGACGTACTTCCGACACCGGATCACGAATGCTATGAGCGAGGGTTTCAATAGCAAGATTCAATCGATCAAGTCGGCGGCAAGAGGGTTTCGCGGCTTCCAAAACTATCGCACACGAATTCTCTTCTATTGTGGTGACCTCCAGTTGATGCCTGCAGGTACCACTTCCTAGAGCCTTGTTGTTCCGCTCGGGCGGAGCCTGGCTCGCTCGGGGTTAGCAGAGAGCAACACCTCTGAAAGAGGAGCATCAGCTGGGATCGGTGCTCCTGGCGCACCTTTCCTCTTTCTGGATACTTCTTCGCACTGGCGAGGCGCTGAAGATCGTGTGGATCGCATCCACAAATCAGTGAAGTTGTTCGGCGTCAATTAGATGAACACTTTAGCGACAATTAGAATGACTGTTGTAAAACAGCTCCTTTCAAGAACTTGATCCATCCTTTGAAGCGGTTGATTTTTGTTGTTTCTTCTTCGCCTCGTC
>CAUZBV010000515.1:0-3174 GCA_963578115.1 Myxococcales bacterium | reverse complement strand
CATCGAAAAAATAGGCCACGACCACGTGGCGTGTGCGCTCGTCCACCGAAAGCAACAACCAACACACCAAGTCTCGCTGAGCGGCCAACGTCTCCACAAACGATCCCGCACTCTCATCCGCAATGTGGCGTACACTGTCCAGGGCCAAATGCCGTCGATAGCGCTGCGCTCTCAACCGATTGAAACAATGGTTGGTGGCCACCTTGTTCAACCAGGCCAAGACCGGCCGATCGTGGTCGAGCCTAGGCCGCGACACCATCAACTTCACAAAGACCTCGTGCATGGCGTCATGGGCTTCCTCATCGCTGCCCAACAACGCCTTACAACGTTTGAACAAGTAGAAGCCATGGGTGTTGTAAATCTCTTCGACTGTGCGGTCGATCATCGCAAACACTTCCTCCTAATTGCTTAACCCTTCATGTCTCAAGAAGTGATCAATACAATTGGTGGGCGCCGCTTCCTACACACACAGCATACCAGATTTGGGCCTCAACATGCCCACGAACAGGGCGTGCAGCGCTAGAGCAAGTCCACGGGATCCACATCGATCCCCAATCGTGCTCCCCCGAGAACGCGGGAATCAAGCGCATGGAGCACAGCAACAACGCGATGCAGGACAGAGCGTTGTGATGCCCGGGCGAGGACCTGATAGCGTGTCCGGCCTCGAATCCGCTCCAAGGGTGCCAACGTGGGTCCCATCACATCCACGCCACCCTCCACCTGAGCCGCAGCCGTGCGAAGATGATTGGCCACATGACCTGCGGCGGACCGGGCCTTGGAGGCGTCGCGCGCATCGATCCGAATCAGCACGAGATAGCAATGGGGCGGATATCCGCGCATGGTTCGATAGCGTTCCTCATGGACCAAAAACGACTCTGAATCGTGATGCAGTGCGGATTGAATGCTGTAGTGATCGGCCCGATAGGTCTGCACCAACACACGGCCCGAAAGGTGGTGACGTCCTGCACGACCACTCACCTGGGTGAGCAGTTGAAATGTCCGTTCTGAGGCTCGAAAGTCAGGCAACTTGAGGAGCTGTTCGGCCAACAAAACACCCACTAGGGTCACCTTGGGGAAGTCATGGCCTTTGGTTACCATTTGCGTCCCTACCAAGACGTCAATTTCGTGATTTCGGAATCGGTTCAGCAGCTTTTGAAGCGCACGACCGCGCGTTGTGTCCCGATCCATTCGCGCCACCCGCGCCTCAGGGACAAGTTCGGCCAACACATCTTCGAGTTGCTCGGTTCCCGTGCCGACCATGCGCAACTCACCGTCATCGCATTCACGACACCGGAGAGGAATTCCGGTTTGGTGACCGCAGTAGTGACATTGGAGTTGCCGTTGTCGACGGTGGAAGGTCAGCGATATCGAACAATCCGGACAACCCGGTACCTCGCCACAGGTTGAGCACAAGAGAAAGGATGCGAACCCTCTCCGATTCAAGAAGAGAATGGCTTGTTGCCCATTGGCCACCGTTTCGCGTACAGCATCCACAAGTGGTCGGGACAAGAGCGATTCGCGCCTCGCCATCTTTACGCTGCCCAAATCCACAATTTCCATCGTGGGCATGGGACGATTGCCAATGCGCTTGGGCAGCTTGAGGCACACCAATCGACCGGCCTTCACGTTGGCCACACTCTCCAACGAGGGCGTCGCCGAACCCAAAATCACCGGACAATTTGTGTTTTGTCCTCGTACAAGCGCCAAATCCCGAGCATGGTAACGAGGAGTTTCGTTTTGCTTGAACGATGCGTCGTGCTCCTCGTCGACAATGATGACGCCCAAGTTCGACACGGGGGCAAAAATCGCCGATCGAGCCCCGACCACACATCGACAAACGCCTCGACGGATCAACTCCCACTGATCCAGACGTTCCCCGTCGGCCAAACCACTGTGCAATACGGCAACCTTGTCGCCAAACCGAGCTCGGAAACGGCCCGCCAACTGAGGCGTCAGAGCGATCTCGGGCACCAAGACGATGCCTCCACGGTCCTGGTTGAGCACATGCTCGAGCACATGGAGATACACTTCGGTCTTTCCGCTGCCTGTCACCCCGTCCAGCAAGAACCCTTCGTATCGCTCTGCGGTCACCACGGCCTGTACGGTATCCACCGCTGTTTTCTGGGCATCGGTCAGTGTGGGGACGCTGTCTTTCTCCACCAGCATGTCATCCCAGGGATCGCGAAACACCTGCTCTCGCTCGATGACAGCGGCTCCCAAATCCACCAACCTGCGCACAGCTGCGCCATGATTGGGGATCTGATCCGACAAGGACGGTACTCGTTGAGGCCCTTGTGTTTGCAGCAACGCCAACAGATTGGCGGGACCGGCACCCGCCCGAAGTGGCCGCGATGGCTCTGTGCCGGAGCATTGAACCACCGACACGTAACGCGGCGCCACGCTAGGCTTCTTGAGTCGATAGGACAGCGTCACAAGACCTTGAGCGGCCAACTGCACGAGCTGACTGATCGGCACACCCAGTCGATGAATAGGACGCGCCTCAGCCTCTAGCTGAGCCAAAATAGGATGGGCGTTCATCTGTGTCCGGCCCGCTTGCGTGAGTTCCACAACGCGGGCATCCCGCACATTCAGGCCCGCAGGTAAACCGCAGCGAATCACATCGCCCAGTGGGGCGTGGTAATACGACGAAATGAACTCAAAGAGTCGCAGCATAGACGCATCAAAGAGGGGCTGTTCATCCAGCAAATCCGCGATCGGTTTGAGTGGTACCGTCAGGGTCTCTTTCTCGGCTTCGACACATTCCACAACATAGGCCGTGCACCGCCGATTGCTCTTACCGAGAGGCACCAAGAGCCGGCAACCCACCGTCACACGGGCGTCATATTCCGCGGGAATGCCGTAGGAAAGCACGGACCGTGGGCCGCGCGGGAGCGCAACACGTGCCACTCGGGTCGTCATCGAGTCTGCTGCTGTCGGGGACGCTCCCCTTTGTACAAGGTGTAAATGGTGGCCTGATAGCGGAATTTTTCCACCATGGGAACGCCACTCAAGAGACGACTGGGCAGTTCATTGAGCCACATGGGAAGTTGAAAATAAGGAAGAACAAATTGTTTCCTGCGTCCCTGCGGGGTCACCTTCTCAAACATTCGTTCCAACGGAGTGTCCTTCACATACACCATCCCAATGGCCTGTTGGATGTACCCCTCATCGACC
>CAUZBV010000514.1:0-3176 GCA_963578115.1 Myxococcales bacterium | reverse complement strand
ATTCATGCACCGTCAGTGCAGACGAACAATGCAGCAGCGGAGTCTGTATATCCGGCACACCCTTCGTTGGGTGTGATGATGGGCTGGAATGCACAACGGACACGTGTAATGGCTCCGGTCCGACACCGGACTGCGACTATACGATCGACGCGGGCTTTTGTGCCATCGAAGGTGTCTGCTACGCGGACCTCGATCCGAATCCAGCGTCCAATCCAGACGTCAATGAAGCGTGTCAAATGTGCAACTCGGCGCCGGGTAGTAACACCGTTTGGTCCAGCAAGCCGGACGAGTCTGGTTGTAACGATGGGTTGACGTGTACCGATCCCGATGAGTGCACCGACGGGGTGTGTTCGGGGGTGGATATCTGTCCGTCAGGTCAAGCGTGCGAACCCAACAACCAATGTGCGGACGCCAAGACAGGCGGGCCCGGCAAGAACTTCTATGTCAGCTGGTTGTTCGGGTACTTCATCAACTTGGAGATCAATCCACCGCTGATCTTAAAGCGCGGAGAGAGTTATACATTTCACTTCCTAGTGGGTCTCAATGGGCATCTCTTTCAGATCCGAAAGTCGGTGATGGGGGACCTCTACAACAAAGGCGTAACCAACAACACAACACAGTCGGGCACCCTGACCTTCGATGTGCCCAAGGACGCGCCCAATCAACTGGTGTACCGCTGCAGCAAACACGCTTCGCACTACGGCTCCATCAGCATCATTGGATAATTGTGGGATGGATCAATCCGATAGAGTGTATTACATGGACTCTCGGACCGCGTTGACGTCGACGTCGTATTTCTTCATCAGCTTACGGAAGTACTTGCGGTCGATGTCCGCTTCTTTGGCGGCGTGTGAGATGTTTGCGCCATTGCGTTTGAGCAAGTTGATGATGTAGTCCCGCTCAAAGGTGCCTACCCACTCTTCTTTGGCGCTCTTGAAGGTCTTGCCCAAGTTGACGTTCATGGCGGTCCCAACGTCTGCGGCGTTGACACCCAGAGGCACACCCACACCCACGTCAGCGGTGAGATCGGCGTCGGCTTGCTCGGTCTCCTCGTCACGGGTTGCGCGCCGCTTAATGATGCCGATGCCCGAGATGTGTTCGGGCAGATCCTCCGGTTGAATGTATTCGGATTCGGCAAAACTGCAGGCCCGTTCCACGGCATTGGCCAACTCACGGACGTTGCCGGGCCAGTTGTAATTCATGAGGCAATCGAGCGTATCCCGGGAGATCCCCTTGATGTTCATTGATTGGCCCACTCGGTTGTAGCTGCTGTTCCGTAAGAAGTGCTTGATAAGCAGCGGGATGTCTTCGCGGCGCTCGCGGAGCGGTGGCAACACGAAGCGAACCACACTGAGACGATAATAGAGATCTTCTCGGAAGCGCCCCGCTTTCACTTCGTCTTCTAGATTTCGGTTGGTCGCTGCGATGATCCGCACATCGATTTTGACCGGTTTGTTGGAGCCCACACGACGGATCTCGCGTTGTTCCAAGGCGCGAAGCAACTTCGGTTGCAAGTCCAGACTCAACTCACCGAGCTCATCGAGCAAGATGGTGCCGCCCTGAGCCATCTCAAAGAGGCCCTGGCGGCTCATAATGGCGCCGGTGAACGAACCTTTCTCATGGCCGAAAAGCTCCGATTCGATGAGATTTTCAGGCACCGCACCACAGTCGAAGACGACAAAAGGCCCCTGTTTCCGATTGGACGTCTGATGAATCGTCCGAGCGACCACCTCCTTGCCAGTGCCCGTTTCTCCTTCGAGGACAACGGTGACTCCTGTGGTCGCGATCTTTTCGAGAATGCCAAAGATTTCTCGCATTCGAACCGATTTTCCGACGATGGCTCCAAAGGCCTCGCGATTGGAAGGGAGGATCTCGACGCGCTCATCCAGGCAATGAAATTTGACGTCCGTTTTACCGACCGTGAGCGTACAACCGGGCTTCAGGTAGGCCTCTTTGATGCGGACCCGATTGACAAATGTGCCGTTGGTCGAGTCCAAATCTTGGACCAAATACGAGGTCTCGTCCTGGTAGATACGACAGTGGTAGCGGGAAGTGGTGTCATCATCGACCACCAAATCGTTGTCTTCCATGGCGCCAATGGCGATGTTTGCTTGATCAAATATGTATTCCGAACTCTGGTCGTCTTCGACCACCAGCTTGCATTTTCGGAGATGCAATGCCGCTGGACGCCCCGAAATATAGGCGATCTTCGTTGGCGGAATATAATCTGGAAATTTGTTGCTCACATTTTCACCGTGTGTACAGACCGTATCCGCGAATCCCATGGACCGTCAAGCCATGGGCAGCATTCCGTGGGTTGCGCAATGTCTTCGTCGGTGGTAGGTCAACCCCAATGCGTGGCGACGTGGTTCAGACAGCGGTTAAGCTTGGTAACGATCAATTCACGACAGATGATCTACTGAAGTGGCTTGCCGACTTGATCCGTGAACTCCGAAATTCGGAAACCGTTTCTTGCGGTGCGTGTGGAACGTTTTCGACCACAGCGGAGCCCATGACAACCGAAATTAACGTGTCGAAGTTGGCGCCCGCAGCGAATTTGTCCAATCGGTCATTGGATTTTCGGGCCAGCGATGAGCTAATGGCGGTGCTCAAAACATCGTTGACCGATGAGGAAGTGTTGAGCCAATTGGACACCGATGATCCCATTGCGACCTGTTTTGGTCGTGCATTGGCCATCGAGTTGACCATGAACAAACGGGCTCTGCTCGGAAATTTTGGTACCTGGAGCTTGGGTCAAAAACCCACCTTGGAGCCTTTCGTTCGTTTTCGTTCCCATGCGGCCATTGATCGGATGGTCTAGGGGCGGGACTCTGACGCGCGTTCGCCTACACTGATTTTATTTGCCATCGCTTGCCGCGCCACAGCACCATGCAAATGGCTGAAAACACGAATCGGTAGATTGCAAAGGCGACCCACATCCAGGTGATGCCCCATCCCAAGACGAGACCCGCCGCGTAGGCGAGGGGCAAGAAGAGAAAATATTGACAGGCGACCGATGTAATCATCACCAAAGTGGTCGCGCCGGCCCCGATCATGCTGTTGCTTAGGACAATGCCGATGGCATCAATGGCCATGATGGCTCCGATAATACGGAGTGAAGGGATGCCGAGGGCAGCGGCTTCGGGATCGGTCGGGATGAACCAGTGCATCCACCA
>CAUZBV010000513.1:0-3177 GCA_963578115.1 Myxococcales bacterium | reverse complement strand
CGATACGACATTATTATGATCCCTCAGCAGCGAAGCGTGTGTCTTGCGCCCGGGGTTGGGGTCTCGATCATTCGCAATTTGGCTGTCGGCAACATCTGCAGACCCGTGGCCGAAGCCGTGGCAGAGACCTGGGTAGAAGTGTATTCCGAGGTGGGCTCTTCGGCGCACGATCCCTTCATGAAGGGTGCCTACGATGGGGCCGTCCCCGTGTTCAAGGAGTTCGCCATCCGTTTCGGATCCAAGCCGTGCACGATTCAATTTGGGGATGAGGACGAAGCGGTCCTGTTCTTCTTGGAGTTTCGTGGTGTGGTGTTTGACGATTGTCTCGGGGAGTTCAAGAAGCGCATCGCGGACATCGCGTGTACCGGTTTCGACGTCTATAGTCGTACGCACAAGAGGGTGCCTGCTTATCGGAAGGTGCCCAAATCCGAGATCCCCAAAGAGAAGAAGAAGAAGGGCGGACCCAGCGCTGGCTTGGTCGGCACGCGCGTCGAGGAGCTCTAATTCCATGATGCAGAGTCTTCAAGAACGCTATGCGCCCAACAATGACTGCTTTGGCTGTGGGCCCAAGAACACCAAAGGGCTCCGAATTCGTAGTTTCGTAGAAGGCGGCGAGGTGGTCGCTCGCTGGCGACCCGAGGATCACCACAAAGCCTATCAGGGCATGCTCAATGGCGGGATCTGTGGGGCTTTGCTGGATTGCCATGGTAACTGGGCGGCGGCCTACACATTAATGGAGCGAGGGGACTTGGCCGAACCCCCATGCACAGTGACCGCCAAGTTTACGGTCAAGCTGCGACGCCCCACGCCCATGGATCAGGAGTTGACGATTCGAGCCCACGCCACCGAGGTGCTGGACGACCGGGTCACGGTCGAGGCGACCATTGAGGCAGAGGGTGTCGTGACGGCGTCGTGTTCGGGACTCTTTGTGGCGGTTCGAGAGGGTCATCCCGCCTACCATCGCTGGTAGTGCTCCATGAACCGCATTCCCCATGGCCCCGGTTGGTTCATCACTCTGCTTTGTGCGGCGCTCTTGGGTTGCTCCGACTCGGAGAAGACGCTGGAGCAGACCACCGACGCCCTGCCCGACACTCCATTGGATGAAGGGTCACCATCCTGCGATTGGCACCAGGCCTCGCCATCGCCCACCGGTGCACTCCCGGCGTCCGTGTCCGACGGGGGGGGTGTGGATCGCTGGGAGCGAGCGGCCTACGAGACCCTGGCGGAGCACTTGATTGCGGACCCAGGCGTGCACTTTGTGGCCACCCATCTGCCCGAGGAGGACCATTACCGACTCGACGCACAGATGGATGGTGTCGCCCAAACCTGGACCTTTGAACGGTTACGAGGCGCAAGCGGTGGGGTGTCCTACCCTGTGATCGAGGGAGATCTGAGCGTTCTTTTTCCGGACCTGTCCTCCACGTTGCACGGAGATTTTGAAGACCTGTTGGCGTCTTTTGAGAATCCAAACGGGGTCCAACGCCGCGAGGTGGACTATGTGAAAGACGATCCCCGCGTTGGTTTTCTCCCCTGGGCAAAACAGTCATTCCCCCTGCCCCTGGAGCGTCTCACCGCCTTGTTTGATGCACCCGACGCCCCGGACGCCATTCTGTCGCTCAAACCCTGGTCGTCGGGATCCGCCGGGGGCACACACGGGGCCATGAGCCTCTTGCAGTCCAGAGCCACCCTGATCCTCAGCGGAGCCGGTGTGCGCTCGGGCGTGGTGATGGACGAAGAAGCCATCCTTCCCGATGTGTCGCCTACGGTACTCGCCGCGCTGGGGTCCGCCACAACCGGCGGTGTCGGTCGCTATGGACTCTACGACGACGGGCTCTATCTCAAGAAGCAAGATGGCCGGGTGCTCTGGGAGGCGTTGCAGACCGACGCTTGCGGGCGCCCCAAGCACGCCATCGTGATTCTTTTTGACGGTCTCCAAGCGGGTACGATTAACCACCTGGTGTTGGCCGAGAATCCGCCCGTCTTGTTGCCCACATTTCGAGCGTTGGCGGCCCAGGGCGTCGTGTATCGACACGGTGCGGTGGTGGGCTTTCCGACGGTCTCTGCGCCGGGTCATACGACGGCCGGCACGGGCGTGTGGTCCGGCCGTCATGGGGTCGTGGCGAACGCGTTTTTCCGACGCTCTACCCAAGAGACGCTGAATCCTTTCAGCCTCATTGCCGATCCGGTCGCCCTCATTGAAAACCCCGACGCCTTGGTGGATTTCTACAACAAGGCCATGGCACCGGGTATTGAAACCATGGCCATGGCGGCTCATCGGGGGTTGGGTCCCTACGATGCGGACGCGGGAACGGGTGCGTTTGTGGCGGTCATCAATGAGATCGCCATCGGCGGGGCCGATTACACGACGGTGGATTACATCAAAGGGTTGAATGGTGGCCAGAAACCCAGCACCGCGGGTGTGGACAAGTATAGCCTGGCCGACACCCTCGCCGTGGTCCAGATCGTCGACTTGTTGGCCGATGAGACCCGACCGGTACCCACCCTCCTGCAGCTCTCACTGCTGGCCACGGACGCGGCGGGCGAAGCGGCTGGGCCTCACTCGGACTTGGTCCGGGAGGTGCTGGTCACGTTGGATGAGCGTGTGGCGACCATCTTGGATGCGTACGAGAAACGCGGCGCGCTGGCGGATACGCTCGTGCTGCTCACGGCCGATCATGGCATGGAGCTACAGGATCCCAGTCGAACCAACGAGGTGGGCTCGGCCCTCGCCGAGGCCGGCATCCGCTTGCACCAACCCATGGGCGGCGTCTTTTACTTCCGGACCCTCGAGCTGAGCGCGGTCGAAGTGGTTGAAGGCGTACAAATCCGCGTGGTGAACCACGACAATCAAGCGCCTGTCGTCGGCGCGTTGGTGACCTGTGATGGGTGCAACGAAGATCCGCTCCTGACCGATGAGGAGGGCAGGGTGGTGTTCACCAGCGCCGATCCCACGTTCTCTATGACGGTGACCGCGGCCCACGACGACTACAACCCGCAGTCCGCGACGGTGACAGAGATCTGGGTCGATGTGGGCGAAGGAAAGTAAGGGGTGTTAGCGGGTCCCGAACACGGCGGTCCACAGGGGGTGTTTGCTTTGGAAAAAGCCGATCCCGACCTCTTCGAAATCGGGGTGCATGATGTTTCGGCAGTGCCCGTCGCTCCCCATCCAGCCCTCCA
>CAUZBV010000512.1:0-3178 GCA_963578115.1 Myxococcales bacterium | reverse complement strand
ATGTGGCCGTTCAAATGACGAAAATCGGGGACACCTCCACCTCCGATATCGTCGGCCGCTCCCAGCTCCAGTTCAGCTTCTAACGACTGGGGAGCCGCCCCTAGCGCGTCCCTTCGAGAGTCACTTCCAAGACCACGTTGTCCCGGATCAGATCATCCACCTTGCCCGGATACTCGATCCCAAAGTCCTTTCGGTTGATGGAGAACGTGGCCTTTCCGCTCACCTTCTCTTTGCTCAGCGTGATGATCGCCGGAAAGGTGACGGTTTTCGTGATCCCGCGCAGGGTGAGTTGACCCTTCACGTCATGGGTGTGTTCGCCCTTTTGGGCGCTCGCTTCGATGGACGAGGATTGAAACGACGCGGTGGGGTATTGGCTCGACCAAAAGAAGTCCTCACTTCGCAAGTGTTTTTCCAGCTTGGGAGACCACTCTGTCCGACTGTCGGGGTCGCAATGCAAGCCGGTGGTGCTCGCCTGAAAGTCCAGAGAGGCCTTGGTCAGGTCGTCGCCGGTGAGCCCCAACGTGCCTTTCGTGTCCGTCAGCTGGCAGGCGTGCGATCCGGTCACCTTGCTTCCCGTAAAGAGGACACTCCCGCTCAGCTGGATCGAAACGAGCGCCGGCGCGGCCTTCGTCGGCGGCGCGGCCTTCGTCGGCGCCGCGGCCGGTTCGACTTTGGCCTTGGCCACACCCTCCGAGGGATCTTTGGCGCAACCGACCACCAATGCGAGCATCCACAAAGCCAACACACTCTTCTTCCAAGTTCCCATGGGCGCCTCCTTTTGACGTTCAAGAGAGCCCACTCTACGCACTTTTCTCCCGCGTGCAAGCCAAGCCATTCGCTCTTGGGTCAAATTCGGGTATCCTCTTCGCTGGAGGAGAGAACCATGTCGAAAATCCTGGTGCGCATTATCGGACTGACGCTGATCACGGTCCTGGCCACCGCGTGTGGCGGCCAGCTCCGCAAAAGCGGACGACTTACCACGATCCTGTCCTTGGATCGAACGCCCAGCAACGGGGCCACGGTCTTCGAAGACGAATGCAGCTATTGCCACGGCGACACGGCCATGGGTGGATCGGCACCGAACTTGTCCACGGCCACCAAACGCATGACCGACGGAGAGATTGTGGAACAGATCCTGGAAGGGGGCTTGTCCATGCCCTCCATCGAGGTCACAGAACAGCAGGCCGTTGACGTAGTCGCCTGGCTGCGGGCAAAATTTCCGCCACCCACAAAGCGCCCATAACGCCATGCTTTTCTACGGCAAAAAGATCCGCATGCCCGCGCCCGAAGACGCCCTGCCCGGCCGAGACACGGCCATTCCGGCGCCACGAACCCACGCGGTGAACGGGAACCCCATGACGGGCCCCTTTGAGGGCATGTCACTGGCCATGGTGGGCATGGGATGCTTCTGGGGCGCCGAGAAGATGTTTTGGAAAGCGCCCGGTGTCTTCTCCACCCAGGTGGGCTACGCGGCGGGGTTCACACCCAACCCCAGCTACCAAGAGGTGTGCTCGGGACAAACCGGGCACAACGAGGTGGTCCGGGTGGTCTTCGATCCAGCCAAGACCTCCTTCGAAGCGATGCTCCGGATCTTTTGGGAGACCCACGATCCGACCCAGGGCATGCGGCAAGGCAACGACGCAGGGACCCAATACCGCTCGGGGATCTACTGCTACAGCGAGGCAGACAAAGCGGTGGCGGTGGCCAGCCGCGACGCCTTCCAAGCAGGCCTCAGCGCCGCCGGTTTCCAGACCATCACCACCGAAATCCTCCCGGCCCCGACCTTCTACTTTGCCGAGGAATACCACCAGCAATACCTCCACAAGAACCCCGGTGGCTACTGCGGGATGGGCGGGACGGGGGTGAGTTGTCCAGCAGGAATCGCCACCGAATGAACTTTGAGGGCGATCACCGCACCGGGCCCGAGACCGAACGGCTGCGTCTTCGCGCGGTCCAATCGACCGACGCCGAGGCCATGTTTCGATTGAACGGCGACCCCGAGGTGATTCGGTCCACCGGAGCCCCGCCCTGGGAGAGCCTGGAAGAAACGCAGAACGCCATCGCAAGCTATCCGGACTGGGAGCGCCACGGGATTGGACGCTGGGCGGCCATCGACAAGGCCACCGGAGTGCTCATCGGGTTCGCCGGATTGAAGTTCCTGCCGGAGCTGGACGCGGTGGATCTGGGCTATCGATTCCTGCCCGAACAGTAGGGAGAGGGGCTCGCCACCGAAGCGGCTCGGGCCTGCCTGGCCTATGGGTTTGGTGTGCTGGGCCTCGAGCGGATCATCGCCCAGGCACTCCCCGACAACACGGCGTCCATGCGCGTCCTGGAGAAGGTGGGCTTCGTCCGCCATGACCCGATCGTCTGCGAAGGGGAGCCCGCCGAATTCTTTGTCCTGCTAGCGGATGACTATCAAACCCTGAATACCGGATAGTAGCTGTAGACTCTGAGGTGCCAATAGCACGCTCTAAACGTTAATCCTGCTGGTCCGTCGGACACACCCACCGCATGTGGACATGGGTCGCGCTGCGACCCGTTTCTTTAAACCCCAGCCTCTCGTAGAGCGCCCACGCCCGCGGGTTGCTCATGAACACCTGCAGGGACACGTCCTTGCCCGCCTCCCGGGCATCCGCCATCAGGCCCCGCATCACCTGGGTTCCGATCCCGGCGCCCTGAGACGTACTCATAACCTGGATATTCTTGATGTTGGTGACCGCTTCCGCGCAGGTCAATTCCAGCAAGCCGATGGCCTCACCATCCCGCTCGATGAGCCGCCGGTGGATGGTCTGGTCCTTCATGTTCTTCTCAAAGCGCGCGCGCTGCCACGCCTCGTCCCAACCCCAGAGGCGCTCCACATACGCTCGATAGGAGTCGATCCGGATCTCCCAACAGAAATCGTGGTCCGCCTCTGTACAGGGCCGCAGCCGGTAATCCTGTTCAGCCAAGAGTCCTCCACTCGCAGTGTGCGATCGAGAATACCACAGCGCTAAGGTTGGCACGCCATACCCGCTTTCGGAGAAGCCCGCACGCGGTCGCGCTTTGCATGGGCCGCCGCCCTCGTGCACACTGGTTAGCGAACACCGATCCCAAGAAGGCAAGGACTGTCATGAAGTGTCGTCTCTCCATTCTCACCCTGTCCGTACTGGCCTTCGGCTGTGGTGGGGGAGAACCCAAC
>CAUZBV010000511.1:0-3188 GCA_963578115.1 Myxococcales bacterium | reverse complement strand
CGGTGATCAGCCGCACCATCGAGCCGGAGGCCTTGCGTGACCGTGACAAGTTGTTCGAGGTGTTGGCGAAGCTCGGCGAAGAAGATCCCACCTTTCAATATGTAGAAGACTCGGATGCGGGGGACACGCTGATCCGAGGTATGGGCGAGCTTCATCTGGAGATTTTGGCGGACCGAATTCAGCGAGAGTTTGGCCTGGATGTGCGCTGCGGCAAGCCCACCGTGCTGCACATGGAGGCCTTGCAGAGCTCCGCCGAAGCGGACGCGTCCTTTGAACGAAGCCAAGAGGAAGATCGCCTTTATGGGGAAGTCCGACTGCGGGTGAGCAGCGCCGCCAAGGGCAGCGGGTTCACCTTCGTCAACAAAGCGACGGAAGAGTTTCTGGACCGCGAATTGCTGGCCAGCATTCGAGAAGGCGCCGAGGAAGCCGCCAAGAGTGGGCCCATCCACGGCTACCCCTTGGAAGACTTGCAGATCACCCTCTTGGGCGCCACGTGGCGCGAGGGCTGGAGCTTGCCCTTGGGCTACAAGATCGCCACCAGCATCGCCGTGAGAAAGGCCATGGCCGACGCCGATCCGATTCTCCTGGAGCCGATCATGGGCATTGAGATCGTCTTGCCCGAGGCCAACGTGGGCGACGTCATCTCCAACCTGAACACCCGCCGTGGGCGCGTGGAAGGCATTGAAGATCGACCCGACACCAAGGTGTTGCACGCCATCGCACCGCTGGAACAAATGTTCGGCTTCGCCACCGACTTGCGCAGCCTGTCGCGCGGCCGCGGTGTCTACACCATGCAGTTCGACCACTTCGGAAGGATGTAATGTCTTGGCAACCCTCGGTTAGGGGCTCGCATCCGACGGTGCCGGCAGACAGACTTTCGGTTGTAGAGGGGCACACTTGTATTCGCAATCGTAGTGGCCACTGCAATACTCGCCAACGGCCTTGAAGTCTGGCTTCAAATACCCGGCCTTCGGTTCGCAATAACATTCCTCGTCACTTAGGCCAAGGAAGCTCGTGAACTCGCACACACATTCTTCACTTTCCGGACAGTCACCATGCTCCTCACCATTCTCCCAACTACCGCACTTTTGAGCCTGAGTGCAGCCGCTCCCCATTGCGACCAGTGCTCCGAAAAGCAAGAACCCCACGATCGTTTTGCTCATTCTTGTCCTCCATGACGAATGGGGAAAGAATGTATCACACCCCAAAGGGGGGGGAGCAGAACGCTCCGCCACCGCATTCCAGTCATTTCAAACCGGGGTTCGAGCATGGGTTGCGCTCCCGACAGGTGTTGATACCCTCCCTCCATGCATCGCTGGCTACAGAATGTGTTCCTGGTGCCGTTCTCGCTCTGTGTGTGGACCTTCGCCTTCTTCTGGATGGCGCTGATGGTCATCACAAGCGTTCTCCTCTTGCCTGTGTTGCCTTTCCGAAAAACCCACCTGTGGATCGCTCGGCCCGCCTTGTCGATGTGCATGTTGTCCACTTTCTCGTGGGTGCGGGTCATCTTTCATCCCGAGTACGATCCCAAGCAGCCCTGCGTGTACAACGGCAATCACGTCAGTTCTATGGACGCACACTTGGTCGGCCGAGTCCTCCCCCAACCCTTTTGCGGTCTCTCGGCAGCTGAATCGTTCCACATCCCAATCTACGGATGGATCATGAAGCTGTCTCAGTCGATCCCCGTCTACCCACAAAAGAGCGGCCGCACGGGCGAAATCGTCGAAGCGGCCAAAGACCGGATCGCCCAAGGGATCTCCATCGTGGCCTACGCCGAGGGCGGACGCACGTTGGATGGCAGGGTCGCCCCATTTCGCCGCGGGGTCTTCTTCATGGCACGGGATGCGGGGGTGCCCATCGTCCCAGTGGCTAGCCGAGGCATGTATCGGTTGCTCCGCAAAGGAACTTGGCTGGTCCGGCCCAGCATCATCACGGTGTATGTGGGCAAGCAGATCGACATCAGCCACCTGACGGACGACGAGATCGAAACGTTCACCGAAGAGTTCCGCCAAATCGTGGTGGACTTTGCCGAGGACGGCAAGCTGCCCGAGGGCGTGACGTCACCCTGGTCAATCCAATAGGCTCCGCCCTCGTGGGTTGAGGGCCGTCACAAGATAGGCCCGGTCCTTCCAATGACATGCGTTCAATAAGAATGGTACATTGTGCCTATTCAACAAGGAGGGGAACGATGCGTCGATGTTGGATTGCGGTCTGGATGAGTGCGATGCTGCTGAGTGCTTGCGGTGAAGATCCCATCGGCGACAAGGGCAACGATGCCGGGGTAGATGCGCCCGATGTGGTGTTGCTGCCGGGCATGTGCACCACCGATGCGGATTGCGTCGATGAGCTGCCCTGCACCGAGCCTACCTGTGACGAGTTCGGCTATTGTGTGGTCACGACCACGTGGTGCCAAATCGGGGGTGTCTGCTACAACGAAGGCGCCATCAATCCAGAGAACGGCTGTGAACGATGCGACTCGGTGAACTTCAGCACGTCGTGGAGCTCCAAGAACCTGGAGCCCTGCGATGACGGGGATCCCTGCACCACCGGGGAGACCTGCTCCAAGAACCAATGCCTGGGGGGCGAGACCTTGTCCTGTGACGACAGCGACCCCTGCACTGAGGACAGCTGCGATTCCGTCCAGGGTTGCCAAAACACCCCGATGGCCGACGAGACCCCCTGCGGTCCCGAGGGAAAAGACTGGTGTCAGGGCGGAGATTGCGTCCCCAACGAAGCCTGCGGCAATGGGAAAGTGGAGGGCGACGAAGACTGCGACGACGGCAACACGATCGATGGAGATGGCTGTTCGGCCGCGTGTGTGACCGAAATCGTCTGTGGGACGCTGTCCTTCGACGGCGTGGACGACTACGTGACCATCCCGGCCAACCCGACCATCACGGACAATGGCGGCTACACCGTGGAACTGTGGGCGTACTGGAAGGGCCCGACCGGGGTTCAATTCCAATACCTGGCGATGCATGGGTGGGAGGACGTGGACGGCGCGTTGATATTCCGGCTTCAGGTGGAAAACGACACGCTCTACCACGCGGGCTACAGCACCGATCCACCCCACGCCGCCATCCCCCAGGACCAGTGGTTTCACGTAGCGGCGCAAGACGACGGCACCGTCCGACGGCTCTACCTGGACGGCGCCCTGGTCGGTGAAAAAACCTCGCCCGGCCAGTTTC
>CAUZBV010000510.1:0-3204 GCA_963578115.1 Myxococcales bacterium | reverse complement strand
ACAGTTCTTGTCGTCGGCCTCGATGGTTTGGCTCTTGAGATAGGGATCTGCTTGCGGCGCCATCGTGGGCGGATTGTTTGCGTCGTACCCGCCCAACACGTGCTGCGCCCCAAAGAAATGTCCTTGCTCGTGTGTGGTCACATTCAGCACGTCGACTGTGCCGGATGCGCCATTGGTAGACCACTTGTTCAAATAACCGTTGAAGGCGATGTCCGATTCACTGAGAGCACCGGTTTCCGCATTCATGATGGTGGACGTCAATCCCAACACGTAGGAACCCAGTTGCCATTCGGACCCCTCTGCCCAGCTGATTTCATTCAAATCGTTGGGCTGTGCCCCAACCGACATATTGTATGAGTTGGACGCAGCGTTGCCCTCCACAAAGTTCAGCGAAGAACACGACACATTGTTCCATTGTTGGAAACCGGCCCGCACCGCATTGAGATCGCTCCCATCCACAATGTCCGCGCTTCCCGCCGGATGCAAATGATACGTCACTGTGCTCACGTGCCAGCGAATGATTGCGCCCGCGCCATTATTGACCTTACCAATGGAGAAGCTGTGCGCAGACGCTGGGATCAACAAAGATAAACATAAGAAAAGGGGCAGGAAACGCATGAAGACCTCCGAAACCGCTGTAACAACAAGAGGTGGGCGGAGTATACCAATAGAACCGCCGTTCCGTACAGTGACAGTTTTCATTGGGTCGAGAAAACATCGTCAAGGTGTTGACTTGTAAAACGAGGTGTCGGATTAGAGTAAGGGCCGACTTTACGACGTTGACTGTCATTTCGACCTGATTGAGGAGTGGAGACTCATGGCTACGGACACAATCGCATCCCGACTATTTGCCCAGGCGCGCGCACTGGCCGACAACCCCGCATACTATGTACGGAGCGATTCGGGTTGGGAGCCCACCAATTGGCGTAATTTCGCCGCACAAGTACGGGTAGCGGCTCGCGCCCTGGTCGCTCTGGGGCTCCAGCCGGGACAAAAGACCGCCATTCTTGGATTCAATCGCCCCGAATGGGTGATCTTCAATTTGGGCAGCCTGGCTGCGGGCGCTGCACCGGCAGGGATCTACACCACCTGCTCCCCCAATGAGGTCCAATACATCATTGAACACTCCGAATCCGAGATCGTCCTCGTCGAGAACAACGACCAGTGGCAAAAGATTAACCAAGAGCGAGAACGACTCCCTGGTGTCAAACACGTGGTCATTATGGAAGGGGGCGAAGCGATCGATGATCCCTTGGTCATGAGCTGGGACGATTTCATGGCCAAAGCAGACACGGTTCCCGATTCGACCGTGGACGATCGCCTCGAAAATCTAGAGAAAGATGCCCCGGCCACACTCATCTACACATCCGGAACCACAGGCCCCCCAAAAGCCGTCATGCTGTCGCATCAAAACTTGGTCTGGACGGCCAGTATCGCGCGCGAATTGGTGGGTTCGAATTCAACGGATACCAGCCTGTCCTATTTGCCCCTGTCTCACATCGCCGAACAGATGTTTACGATTCATGGCCCAATCATGGCGGGAAGCGCGGTGTATTACGCCGAATCCATCGAGAAGGTGCCGGACAACCTCAAGGAGGTCCAACCCACCATCGTGTTCGCCGTCCCTCGGATCTGGGAGAAGTTTTATGCGGGCGTCAACGCGAAACTCGCGCTTGCCACAGGCATCAAGGCCAAATTGGTGGCGTGGGCGATGGGAGTTGGACAGAAGGTCTACCCTATCCGGAACGCCGGCAAAGAGCCCTCTGGACTGCTCGCGATGCAATACAAGCTGGCGAAGAAGTTGATCTACAGCAAGTTGGCCACGGCCCTGGGGCTTGGCAGCGCCCGTGTTTTGGTGAGCGGAGCCGCTCCGATCTCGCAGGAGATCTTGGAGTTCTTTGGTTCCCTCGACCTCACCATCCGGGAAGTGTATGGACAGTCCGAAGACTGCGGACCCACATCATTCAACGTACAGGGCCGCACAAAGTTCGGCAGCGTGGGCCCAGCCATTCCCGGCGTTGAGGTCCGAATCGCAGACGATGGAGAGATCTGCGTACGTGGACCCAACGTGTTTCTCGGATACTACAAGGACCAAGCCGCAACGGATGAGGCCTTGATCGACGGTTGGCTTCATTCCGGCGATTTGGGGGCGTTTGATGACGAAGGGTTTCTGTCCATCACAGGCCGAAAGAAAGACATTATCATTACGGCCGGCGGAAAGAACATTGCCCCTAAGAACATCGAAGCCGCGCTAAAAAACAGCGAACTGGTCGGCGAAGCCGTCGTGATCGGCGATCGGCGGAAATTCCTGAGCGCCCTGCTCTGCCTCGATCCAGACGCCATCGAGCGTTTTGCCAGCACACATGACATCGATGTGACCAAGGCCCACGACGATGCATTGGTGAACAGCGCGATTCAGACAGCGGTCGATTCGGTGAATGAGAAGTTTGCCCGAGTCGAACACATCCGAAAGTTTCACATTCTGCATCGGCAACTCACCATCGAAGACGGTGAACTCACGCCCACTCTCAAGGTGAAACGAAACAAGGTAAACGAGCACTTTTCGGATGAAATCGAAGGGATGTATGCCGAATAGATGGTGCTGTAAAGCGGTCTGGCCTCAGTGACACACTTGGTGGTGTTTTCGGGTGTTGACGGCACACGAAAACACCCCGGCGTCCAAGGCTCCTTCACAGTCGACCACCCAGGCTCCCGCGTCACCACACGGAGGCACATCGCTCTTCCAGCCAACGTCATTCACACAACAAAAGCCATCACCACAGGTGAAGTTCCCCTTCGCGATACAACTCTTTGCATGCACTGACGCCCACCGTCGGCTTTCCAAGCCATCGCAGTTCCAGTCGTAGCTTCCATCACCTCGGTTCACAGGGAACCAATTCATCTGCATGGGATGTGCACTTTCGTTTTGGTCGTAACAATCTCCATCCAGGGTCGTTGAATACGCGATGGAAGGACTGCACAAACAACGATTGTCATTGCTTTGGCCAAAACCATCGTGGTCGTCATCTCGGAAATAGGTCGAACAGCCCACGGCGTCCTCTTCATCCACACCGCCAGCGCAGTTGTTGTCAATCCCGTCACAGGTTTCCATGGCACCGGGGTGAGTATTCTTGTCATTGTCGTTGCAATCACCGACTTGAGTGGCATCGTAGGGCGCAATCGGCGCACACAAACAGGCCGTGT
>CAUZBV010000509.1:0-3207 GCA_963578115.1 Myxococcales bacterium | reverse complement strand
TGTGGAGCCACTCCAAGGACGGATGTCGGTTCGGGTCGATGGCATTGCGCACATCCGGGTGCTTGCAAGCCGCTGTCATGACCAGCCACAGGTCATCGAGCTGAGAAGCCACCATGGTCCCCAACAAAAGCTTCTTAACGCCACTGTCATCGCCACAGGCCGCCACACGGACAGTCAATCGTTCATCATTGGGCAATCCCAAGAGCTCGACGTCGAACTCCGATCCCACCGGCATGGCCGCGTCCGCCAATACGGGCGTATTGCCCCCTCGCAATTCGGCCAAGAACTTCGCAACATAGGCCACGGACTCGAACTGGATCCGAGCGTCCACATCGGCTTGCTCACCGGTCGTAGTGGCTCCCGGCGGCTCGTCCGTAGACGGTGAGTCCATGGACGCCAACTCCTCCTCCGCGCTCTTGGGTGTGGTGTCCTCGTCTTCGGGCGCATCGGCTGGCGTGGGGGGAGGGTCGGTCGCGGCCTCACGCTCACGCGCCAAGTAGTCGTCTTCACTCAAGAGTTCGGGGGCCGCGTCGGGGTCCTCCGCATCGCCAGTCAGAGACGCATTGGCTGCGGACGACTGGAATTTGTGGAGCAAGGGCTTGTCGGCTTCGGCGGAGTGCGCGAGCACAATGCTCTTCTGTCGACCGATCACCGTCCGAACTTGCGCCATTGTGGTTGCCGAACGCTGACGCCCGGGAAGGGCAAGATGAAGCGTGAACGTCTCACCCGAGCGCATGACAGAATCGGTGACCACCATCGTGCCGCCCTGAAGGAACCCTGATACAAAGCGCATGGCTTGCTTGGTGGACGTGAACTGGATGCCGCTGCCCACGTCTTTGGATTCGATGTCTGACCGAGACATGCCTCTATGACTCCCATTGCGGCCCTTCGGTGGCCATCTGGCTTCGTTGTCCTAATTTATCACAGCCTTATTGGTCCGTGAAAAAGCGTACCATCGGGTACTGGAAGGCCACCGGCCTACCCTCAATAAATGTCCACCCCGGACAACCCCTCTTTCGGCAGCGAAATCTGAAGCCCCTCGCCCTCACGCACCGCCACTCGGTAGACCGCAAATCCCGGGATTTCTCGCTTTCCTTCGAGCAAGAAGTCTTCCCGATTGTAGGGCTCAACGGAAAGCGCTCGACCGGTTGCCGACCGCGCTTTCAGGTCTTCGACAGACTGCGCCGGCGTCACCAAGAGAGTCAGAGGCGCCGTTCCGACCACCGCGGGAAGCTCTATGGTGAGCCGTTGCTTTGACTCGGACGACACCCGTAGACGGCAGGGCTGCCCGTCGGTTCCAAGAGCCGTCATCGGCCACGGCTCCTGCATGCCAACGGCTTCGAGCACATCCAACGAGGGCTGCGGAATGTTGCTGTAGGGCAAGTTGGCCCGGCAGGGCCTTTCATCCGAAGAAAATCGGACCTCTTCGTAGGTAAAACGGGGCGCATGCTTGACCCAAGTCAACAATCGGCCGGCGCCGCCATCAAACGACCAGGTCTCCGCTCGGTAGGCCGGCGGTGGCTGGCGCGGTGTCACCAGCGTAAAGTGGGCATCGTCCGGTGCCGGTAACGACGGTCTCACCAGTCCCATCGCCAACACTGGAAATCGATGGGCCTGGGCCGTGCCCGCCCAGCCATGAACCCGTGTTCGTAGGGTTTCCCAATCCAGCGCGCGGTGGCTCATCAATGCCTGCAGACTCGCCTCTTGTTCCACGACGCTCAAGGTTGGGAGTACTCGAACGTGCTCGGCTCGAACCCACCGCCACTGAATCGGGTCAAAGAGCGCCAAGAAGACGACCAGAGCGAGCCCCGCCTGCATCTTCCACCGCACCTTGGGAAGGGGGACTCGGAACGACGACAAGGTGAGGCCGGCCAACAGGCAAACTCCAGGTCCACACGTGCCCGCATACCGGGATCCAAGACCCACCTGCAGCGACATCGTCGTCATGACGGAACCCATGACCACGAGAAGGGCGGTCCACCGCTCAAGGGCTGTTCCATTCTGCCGACACGCTCGCACCAACCCAACCCCCGCCGCACACAAGACCACAATCCCCAGCCCGTTCAGACGCAAGCCATCGGTCGCACCCTCCGTCCACGCCGAACCAAACATGGTGATCCAGTACGTCACCCATTCGGATGGCAACATGGTGGTCGCCTGTTGCTGCATCAAATCCGAGTGCATGACGGCCCACACGAGTGGCACGACCTCCATGCCCACCCACAGGGCCAGGAGGCCCGAAAGGACCGTCGCCACCGGAGCCTTTCGCCATCCTCCCCGCCACCAAAACCACGCTTGGATGCCGAGAAGCGTGGCCGCATAGGGCAAGACGACGAGATGGAGCTGCATGAAGAAAGCGACGGTGCACCAGGCACCCACCAACCACCAACCGCGAACACGATCGCGACTGGACGTCAACGCCAATATCACCCCGGAAAACCACAATGCGCCCATGGCCGGCACCATCCCCGGATGGCAAACGACGCGGATCGTACGCACGAGAAACACCGACAAGATCAACATCAGACAGGTGATGACCGCCGTCCACGGGTTGATGCGTATCCACGCCACCGCAAAGAGCAGCGCGACGGCCAACGCGGTCACCGCCACGTGCACTTTGTAGACGCTCATCGGTGTGGGCATCCAGGGCAGTAGAACCTGCATGAGGCGAATCCAACCGGTCCCCAAATGAATGTCGAACTTGCCCGCGATCGTGGGCCCATGTGACAACTCCCATTCCGTGTGGGCAGCCGCCCAGGCCTGGAAGAGTTCGTTTTCACCGTCCCCGCTCAATTCCACTTGGGTAAGAAGCGGACCCGTGAACAAGGCCCACACACAACCGGCTACGCCCATGAACAAAGCGATCCTCGCCAACGTCGTCCGGTGAACGTTGAAGAAGGGTCTCTTCGCAAGAGAAGGGGATGTTAATTTCCCGGTCACGCGATGGCTCCAAAAACAGGCCGGCTATTCATGCACACAGGCGACCAGCAT
The DNA here is from genome assembly GCA_963578115.1 of Myxococcales bacterium. Lineage (GTDB taxonomy): Bacteria > Myxococcota_A > UBA9042 > CAUZBV01. Next base: position 216 of record CAUZBV010000509.1, on the reverse strand, counting down.
ACGCCCAAACTCAACACATAGGAACGAACGCCAAAGCCTCCCATTGCGACCCAACTTGAGCACGGCGGCGCACCCATGTTTCCAACCTCGTTGAAATTAGTAGATGTCGAGTACCAGTCCTTTGCCATTGGGCAATGAAATCTGCATCGACTCATCCTCGACCACAGCAACCTCGTAGACCAAGTAATCCGGACATTTCCGCATGGCACCCGTCAA
>CAUZBV010000508.1:0-3213 GCA_963578115.1 Myxococcales bacterium | reverse complement strand
ACAGCCACGGTTCGGTCCCAGTCCTGCGGTTTAATCGACTCGACGCCAGCGGTGGGGCCCGCGATGCCCGCGTTGTTGACCAGCACGTCGAGCCCGCCCAGGTCCGCTAGTGCGGCGTCGAAGAAGGCATCCACCTGTTCCACGTCCGCCACGTCGGTGACGGCGACGCCCACCTGCGGCATGGCCGAGCGACACTCGTCGATCGCCTCGGGTGAGACGTCACACACATGGACCCGTGCGCCGTGCGCGCAAAGCGTCTCCGTGATGGCGCGGCCGATTCCCCGCGCGCCTGCGGTGACCACGGCGCGCAGTCCCTGCGGAATGTCCGAAACCGTTGGTTGGCTCATGGGTGTTGCTCCGTTCGATCCAATGTTGTTAACGCGAGCTTACCGGAACTCCGGGCCTGCAACTCCCCTCCCTCTTAGGAAGGGGTTGGGGGGAGGGTCTTGGCCTTCGTGAAACATTGAACTGCCGATTCGACACCAGAAAGTGATTATCACCAATGTGTTTGCGATCGCAAGGGCCCGATGATATGTGTGTGGGCTTGAATGACATTTCCTCTCCTGCTCGACTTCCGGGCGGTTCGCTTGTGGAATCGATTTGGTCCCCTGCACGCCGTTCACTGTTGAAATCGAACCAGTCCCGCGCGAGGTTTCGAGCACGACTCCACATTTGCGGTACAGCGGGGGTTGGAACCGACAAGGTTCTTTCGATATCTGTGACGTGTTGAAGATGCGCGATATATCGTCCGCGAATCAGCGCGCGGGACGGGGACGAACCCGAAGACTGGGGCGCGTACGACACGAGTGGTCCTCCGCGTGCTAACCGCCGGAGAAGAGCCAGAGGATCTTGCCGTTTTCGTTACTGGTGGTCTTGGTGACGTCCACTCCATCTACCGTCAGCAGCGTCCACGTGGGCGCCGGGGATCCGGGCAGCTTCTTCTCCCAACCCTCCATCACCTTCCGGTGGCCGAGCTGTCTGATGATCTTCCAGTCCACCACGTTGTCCTGATAATAGTGCAGGTCCCACATGAAGATGCCGTCGGCTCCCCGCCGCATGCCGGCCAGGCCTTCCTTGACATAGTTCTCGGGGGTGCGCGCCCCGATGTCGTAGTACGTCTTGCACCCGTGCGCCTTGCCCAATTCGTAAAACTTACCCAGTGCGCCATGGATGATGACATCCAGGAGCCCCTCCTTCAGCCACGTTTCCACATCCATGTTCCAGTACAGGTTCTTTCCCTGTCGGTAGGAGACCTGCACGGAGAGCTGGATCTTCTTCCCCTTCTTCGTGCCGATCTCATCGACGAGCTGGCGCGCCCCCCGAACCAACTCGGTGACGTAACCGGCCTGCAGCTGCATCAGGCGCGGGTCATCTTCCTTGACCTCTCTGGGGTCCTCCCCATACCGCTTCTTGAAATCGTCGATGACAGGCTGCTCATACCCAACATACGCGGGACCCCGGGTGAAGCAGAGGCTGACCCCATCGACGTTAAAGCGGTCCGTCGCCTCGTGAATCAGCGACAGCATGAACTTGCGCGTCTGGGGAAAGGCGTAGCTGGCCTTCGGGACCGGCGTTCCGTCCTTCGCGACGATCCTGAACTCGGGATGGCGCCGCACAAAGGACTTCGGAAAGGCGCGGGCGGGAGGCGTGCTCCCCTGGAGGGCCATGCGAAAATAGATGTCGAACTTGATTCCGATCCGGTGCGCATGCTCAGCGGCCACCTCTGCTGGAATGATCCCCTTGGAGATCAGCCTCTGGTAACTCTCCGTTTCCTGCCACTGGCCCTCGCTACCGACGCCGTCTTCACCGTCGCTGAAGAGATAGCCGACCTTGGATGGATAGGTGATCATGTCACCGTAGGCCGCGTTCCAGATCAACCTGCCCACATCGGAATGCCGGTAACGTTCCACCATCTCGATGATGTCTTCTCGGGTGGTTGCATTTTTTCCGTGAGGGACCCGTCGTTGCCGGCGACCCCGATGCGGGTGTCTTTCCTGCCGCGGTCCTTCTTGATCATCTCCACTTGCTGGTCACTGAGGGGTACGAGCTCGAGGTACGCGAGGAACGCCTTTCGCTTTATCAAACTCTGCGAGATCACCAGGTCCTGGTCCGTCAGGTCGGCGTGTTTCCAGAATTCCTCGAAAAAACTGGTCCCGACATAGCCGGTTCCGGAGCCGAGATCCGTCATCGGCGTGAAGCAGGGATCCCCACTGAGCTTCAGCCTGATCGACATGCCTTGTGTGGGGGCCCAGGTCGGATTCCAATAGCCGACGGTGATGCGGTACCAGCCTTTCACATCCAGGGCAGCGTCACCTCGGGCGCCTCGCTGAGTGCTCCGGCACCGAGCATCGTGCCGTTGAGCTTGTCGGACGTGTAGGGGATCAGCCGCCAGTGCTGTCTCTTGTTCAGATGGGTAAGTGCCGAAGCCGGCTGGTAGCGGCTCATATCGGTCAGGATGACGGTGCGGCGCTCCTGCTCGGCGCCCTGCGTCTGCGACAGCCAGATACACAAGACCATCACGAAGGCTGTGAAGACTCTCGCAACAATACTTCTCATTTCGTTCCTCTTCCTTCAGATTATCCGTTTAGCACTGCGACATTCCCTCTGTGAGGTCGACCAGATGTACCTACTGGCGTTGCACACTCCTACGTCCACCGCCGCCCCACCAACAGGATCACACCCAGACTGAATAATACCAAGCTCGTCGGTTCGGGAACCGCCCGCCCGCCATCGCCCCGGTGCCACGATGCTGCTGTTGTTGCCAATCCATTGGCAAACCACATGCGAGGGAAAATGTTCCTCCAACTCCGTCTGCCGACTGGCCCGCAGATTTTGCCACAGCTTGGGCCACCGTTTCAAACCTGCCCGTTGGATGATTTTGGCTAAGTGCGTCTGCAGATTTTGTGTCGGGTCGCGATAGCGGGTGATGAAGTGCTCTTCACCAGGTGCAGCACATGATGGCTGATGCAATGCAGCAGTTTTGCCCCGAGATTCCTTTTGTGACGGAGTACCTGCTGGACTCCTTGCCCCTTGAATTCACTATTTCCTCCTGGTAGGTTCAGATCTGTCGTTGAAAATTAAATTTCCTATCAGTAATGGCGGATACAACCTACAACGCTGTATCCGACTGTGTCCCCGGCCGCTTCCGCAATGCGTTCTTGAGCAACTTTCTTAAGCAAGCGGATCATGTGCCATGACATACCATGAAAGGAG
>CAUZBV010000507.1:0-3213 GCA_963578115.1 Myxococcales bacterium | reverse complement strand
AACCGCTTTCGTGTAGCGATGATGGACCACCATGTAATCCGCCACCGTGTGATAGACGGCCGCAGCACGGGAATTCACTTGAAGAGCCTTCTGCAGCGTAGCCTCGGACGCTGTGGCATCCTCACCCAGGATTTGGCAGGCGGAAATCATCGCCAACGTGTGCGTGCTGTTCGCGTTGACCTTGAGCGCTTTGTAAAGAAAAGTCAGGGCTTCGCCGCATTGCTCGGTATGAATGAATGCGTGAGCCTGTACTTGAAGAGCCGGAAGGTAGAGGGGATTGATGGCGAGCACGGCTTTCAAACGCTCTTGAGCGCTGGGATAATCGTTGTCGCTAGATATGTCGATGTGCGCGCTCAAGGTACGCGCTTGCAAATGATTGGAATTGACGCGCAACACGCGTTGCAGAATGAGGTCGGCTTGTGCCTCATCCTCTTTGTCCAACAAAAGTTGAGCAAGAAACATCAGGGTTTGTTGATGGTTGGGCTTGTCATCAAGAACATCATGGAAGATCTCAAACGCTTCCTGCGCATATCCCGTTAAATGCAAGGCTCGACCCAACCAACTCAACTCATCGGCACCGGTTAGCTCATCGTTGTTCCAATAATCCGCCATTTCATCGGCGGCCACCAAGTTGGCTGGGCTCGTCCCCGTAGCGAGCAGGGCTTCACTCAACAGAATGCGTGCGCCCCAATTGGTCGGATTGCGTCGCACTTCTTTGCGCGTCATCTTAATGACCTTGGTGTAGAGGCCGGTGGCCAGCCCGACTCGGGCGTGGAGCACAACCGCCACGGCGCGACCATCCCGCCGCCGGCTCAGCGTCGAAGCCACCTTTGCCACATCTGAAAAACGGCCCATCTCGAAGTACGTGCGCCCCAAGATCACCAACTGATCCGTGTTGATACGACCTGTTTTTTTCGCCGCCTCGAGCGTCTGAACAGCGCCCTCGTAATCACCGCGCTCAAACTGTTTGGCGCTCTGTTCAGGAGGTGCCGCGGCCAGCATGGTGCCGGAATGTGCCAACACGAGGCCCCCCACCAAGAGGCTGCCGAACACACCGCGGACACAACGCAACCCGGGTTCAACGCAGGTCTTCATACCCCTCCGTACGGTGTAGGGACAACCGAAAGCTTGTGTGCTAAGCGCTCACGGCTTACAGCCCGGAGATAATCTTCCAGCTGCCATCCTCGCGCACAAAGTCGAGCCGATTGAAATCGTTTTTTGCCACCCACTGATCCCGGCCACCTTCGGTGTAAAGAAATCGCCAAAAATACTCGTATTCCGCTTGCGCGCGGTTGCCTTGGAATATGACTTTCCTCAGGACAATGCGATACTGCGCTTTCTTGACGTTTTCTTTGAGCTCGACCAAAACGGCCTTCATCAATTGATCGTAGCCGTAGTCGTCTGTTTGCTTGTCGGTTGTGGAAGCATTCTCGTAGTAGCGACGCGACACTAACTTGGCGATTGTGTCCGCATCGCGCTCCTCGACGGCCTGGCGGTACGTTTCGACCATAGAATGTATCTCTCGGTTCTTCGCAGTGTCCGCAACACGGGTTCCAGGAATGAGGCTGGGGCCACAGCCAAAAAGGGTCACACTCATCCCAAACACCAGCACCAATTTCAAAGACAGACGCATCATGTCCTCCATTCGCGACTTCGCTGCTACGGTATCCGTCCATTGTGTACAACGTCAACTTCCTGGATCATTCAACAACCCAAGGCTCAAAAACATTCTCTGTTTTGTGCATTCGACCGAAGAATGAACCCCGACAGGGCGTCATCCTCGCGAGTTGTATGAGGACGGGACCCTGCGACCCGGAACGTCTGGCACGACCTCGCCATCATGACGGGGACTGTCCCCATTGCATTCGGGACTAAAACGTGAACTCGGCCCCGAACCCAAAATCGTAGTCATTGATGGTTTCGTAGTGTCCGAAATTGTCTGCATCCACGTCTTTGTTCAAATGCCATTCCCGAGAATACCGAGCAAAAACAAACATAGGTCCGTAGGCTTTCCACTTGGCGTCGGCCACCAGAAGCCCACCATCCAAGTCAAACGCTTCAGAAAACGAGTCGAAATTGCGTTTTGCGTAGTATGCGCTGAGCTTGAAGTCGGCAATCCAAGGAAGGAGCAAGCGAACCATCAGATTGGAGTTGTTGGGCCCTTGATAGTCCTCATACGTCCCGCTGATGGTGATCGCATCCAACACAGTCATATCGGCGGTCATGGTAACCCCGTGACGGACGGCATCATGGCCAGCGTCCGCACGGCGCACGAAGTAATCGAGTTTGGGCACGACCTCATCGTGCGCATCATCGGGTGAATCCAAGTAATCGACCCGTTCAATCTCGTACCAACTGTTGATGTAGTTGGGCGCATAGTCATCCGTGACGGCCCGGTATTCCACCCGCCCTCCGATGCTCAACATGCTGCCCACTTTAATGGTGGTGAGCACACCCGCATGGACTCCGTATCCACCCGTTGCGCCCATGAGGTTGAAGTCGGTGTAGGGCGTTAGGGCGAATACGTCTGTCGCGATCACTTTCCAACCCAAATCCAACCCCACGAGCCACAGCGGTTCTGTCTTCACCAACAGATCCCCATCCCCATTGACTTGGCGCTCTTGCGTGGCGGGATCGATCTTCGCTTCCCGAGGGGCTACAAAGTCGCCCACAAGCGTCGCACCCACGGTAAACCGATCGAAAAAATCGCCAAACCCAGCGAACGACAAGGGGCGAATTGTTCCCCGTAGCCCCATGATCTCGGGGTCCACCAAGTTGTCCAAAAAGACACTAACTCCCGCCACGCCCAAGTCGGCCTTCAAAAGGATGCCGGTCTGATAGTGGTCGGCGTCGATCACGTTGTAGTATCGGTCCACGATGGTTCCGTGACCCAGCGAGATTCCCGACAACACGCCCAGGCGACCATAGACGGGATCCGGATTGTCCGGTGTTCCCCACTCCAAGTACCGAAGGACACGCGTCCAATCGCTGATCTCGTCCCAATCCTCTTTGCGGATGTTGCTGTTGTTCGTTGGATCGTTATCCACCACACGGATTCGCAGTGGCGCCTGAATGCCCAATCCGAGTTTGCCCCACCGTAGTGCAGTACCCACATTGATCGTCATAAAAAAATCTTCGTCCACTTGGCCAAAACCCATTTTTCCGTCCACCAGACCGCTCATCGGTGTCGCAGCCACCTCGACCGGTCCATCG
>CAUZBV010000506.1:0-3214 GCA_963578115.1 Myxococcales bacterium | reverse complement strand
ACGGTGTCGCCCCCGGCGTCTTTCCGACGCTTTCGCATCTCCAACAACCGAAGCTCTCTCTTGGCTTCGATAAAATGGTCACGACATTGGATCGCTGATTGCAAATGCTCTCGACACATCTTGAAGTTTTCGGTCTGTTTGTAGAACAAGGCCAGATGATAATGCGCCTCGGCGTTCTTTTCGTCCTTCTCCACCGCCTCTATCAAGAACACACGCGCTTCGCGAGTTCGTTCTTTGTCGTCTCGCTCCGCGTTGTTCAGAATGGACCACCCCAACCGAAGGGCATACACGGCGTTCTCCGCATCCGCATCATACGCCTTGCGAAAAAACTCCTCGGCACGCGCGTAGTCCTGGCGCTTCAGCAGCAGCATCCCTTTGTGGTGAAATATCTTGGCCATCTCGGTCAGGTCGGACCGATCGCCCATGACCTCGCCGGTTGCGGCCACATGCAGCCCCATTTGTTCCACGTAGGCGGCGCGTTGTTCCGGATTGATCAACAGGTTGTATGCATCCGACAACACCTTAAAGACCACCGTGGCCTCGTCAACCAAGTCCTCAAGATTTTGTTTTCGAAGCCGATCCGGATGGACCTGACGTGCCAACTCAAAATACGCCTTTTGAATTTGAGCGCGACTGGCATCCATGCTCACACCTAGGAGAGCAAAGTAGTCCTTATTCTTTGCATAGGCTTGCTTTTGTTGAATCAAGGACCGGATGTCGTCAGAAGCCACGGCTCAATACTTCTCGCTCGTTTCATCCCAGCAAAACCTGGATGTGTATTCGAGTTTAGATAGGATTGATGCTGGCCGCAAGAGGCAGTGTCACAATGCTTCCGTTTCAAACGTTGGCCTGCATCCCACATCCCTACACCGCCTAGAACCAAAGCGACGAATAAATGGATTCGGCATTTGCTGGACCCCTCCTCGTTGATTACAATGCACGCTGTGAGTGGATGGATTTCAACGATCAGAACGCTATGGCCCATGCTGGTGGTCGTCGCATTGGCGTGCGGTCCGTCCACTGTCAGCGACTCCAACATTAAACTCGAACCACTCACGCTGTCGGGCTGGCAATATCCGACGCTTATGTCGGGCACTCGACTTCGCATAACAGGCGGTGGATTCTTGGCGCCGGAGTTGGGGCACCATGTGCTCACCATCAAGGGACTCAACGTCTTGGTCACCGTTCCCATGGTGCGGGTCGCTCCCAACACCTTGGAATATGTTGTGGACGATCAACTCTTGGCCTCAATACCCCCCAACTCCCCTGCCGTCGAAGCGGTTCTAACCGTCAAAAGGATCTTGACAGAAACCCAGCGTCAAGACGAAGCCGCCTTTGCCGCAACCATTCAAGTCGTCAACAACCTCGTGCCCAAGGTGACGAAGTTCGACAGCCCGGAGGGGGTCTTGTATCCCGGCGACACCATCACCATCCACGGCGATGGATTCCTCACGGAGGGCGAAGGCAACACCGTACTCGTCATTAAAGGCACGTTTGAGTCCATCGCTCCCCCGGAAACACGTGTGGTGCAACCTGTGATCCCGATTACGGGGATCGATCGACAGACCATCGAGTTGGTGCTGACACCGGACATTTTCGGTCTCTTGCCCGGAACCTTTGTAGGCGAGATTCAAGTCACCAATGAAACACCATCCAGTGTGCTGCCCGGAAAGTCGCTCACCGGTCTTGTACGCCAGTTGCTCCCCCCTCGAATCGACGCCGTCTTTCCATCGGTGGTTTCGCGAGGGCAGCTGCTCACGGCCTCCGGCCGAGGGTTCCTGCACACCGACCCCTTCTACGAGACAACCACACTGATACGCGCCGAAGGAGAGTTCTCCATTTCACAAACGTCCGAAACCATCACCTTCGCCGGCCCTACCGCCCTGGCGCTCTTTCCCGACTCATTTCACGGCAACGAAGCCATGGATTATGTGTTGCGCGTGTCCATGACGCCCAGTGGTGAACTGGAGGGTTTGGGCTTGATGGTGGGCGGCTTCAATGGGGTCATTTCACCCTTGCTGATCGCCGGCACCGAAACCATCACTGGGTCGGGTGTCGCCGTCTCCTTGATCATCGCGCCACAGCGGCAAATCGTCTTCATCAACTTCCTTCCGGGTTTCACCGCAACCCTCGAAGAGATGGGATTGGGCTTGGTAGACGCACAGATCCGAACGCGGATTTTCGATGTTTGCACACGCGATTACTGGAGCGTTAACATCGAATTCCGTTCCGAACGCCCCACGGACTATGTGGAGTATTCCGTCATCGAAGTCGGCGGTGCGGATCCCAATCAAGCGGGACTCTTCGGGTTGGACAACACCGCCGGGAAAGACGTGGGCAACCTGCGCTTCAACGACATCATTGGTGGCACCAACGCAGAGAGCCGGGAGGATGGATACTACGCATTCGGCGGCGTGTTCGTACGGAGCTTCTTGCAACTCAGTCCCACTCTCTATGGTGCGGAGGCCCTGCCCATCGCATCCCCCCGATTTGACCAAATTTTTGGGCCCTTCATGCCCGAAATGCATGGCAATCCCATTGATACCACTGATTTTGGAGGTCCTCTACAACCGTGGATCGATGGCGCCGTATGGGCCCTGGGCAATCTGATCGGAAGCACGGTCTCTCACGAAATTGGACATTCACTCGGCCTGGCCGACTACGAAGGGCAGTTTCACAACCCAACAGACCAACCCAACGCCATCATGGACGCTGGAAACTTCCGGCCCTTTCAAGAGCGCGCTGAAATCGACGGCTATGGGCCCGCGCAGTTCAACGATAAGAACCGAACGTACCTACAGCGTATCCTCCCCATCGACTAGAGCGAGCTTCCCAGATTGTGTCGACGCAACCACAACCACTTCGTCTCGCCGCCATTCGGATGCTGCTTCCGATCCTTGCTCTCGTGGGATGCCAAGAGGGCAACGACGCTTGGCGGGAACGCCCTCCTCTCGCTCCCCTTCCCAACCTGACGTGTGACGTGACCTTTAATACGGTCCAGGGAAAGGTTACGGTCCATGCGAATTTGGCCATCACCCCCAATGAAACCGCTCGGGGCCTCATGTTTCGAAAAGAACCCCTCGGTGAGAGCAAGGGTATGCTCTTCGTGTTGCGGAAAGAAAAGAACCAGGTGTTCCACATGAAGAACACCTTCATTCCACTCGACTTGATCTTTGTGAACGAAGCCATGGAAGTGGTCGGCATCGTGGAGAGA
>CAUZBV010000505.1:0-3215 GCA_963578115.1 Myxococcales bacterium | reverse complement strand
CCCACGGACCGCCACTGTTCGCTGGTCCCGTCTTCGTCCCACTCGTCGTTGAGGATGTCCACCTCGTCCAACATGCCGAGACCGGTCCGAACCGCCCGCAATCCGTGGTCCGGCAGATCCAAGGGGGCGCCAAACACGGCCAACATGCCATCTCCCTCGATCTCGTTAATCATCCCGCCGTTGTCCAAGATCACGCGACTGATGCGTCGATAATACCGATTGAGCAAGCCGATCACCTCGGTGGGCTCCAACGACTCGCTCAGGGTGGAGTACCCGCGGATGTCGATGAAGAGGATGGTGACGGTGCGAAGCTCTCCGCCCAGGCTGATCTTTGTGGGATCGGCGATGATCGCGTTGACCACATCCGGCGACACATAGCGGCTAAAGGTGTCCTTGATGTAGCGATATTGTGCCTTCTGTTCTTGGAGCATGTGCTCCATCTCCATCACCCGTTGCCGAAGGTCCAGGGCCGCAAAGGCGCCCCGCTCCAGGATCCCACGGCGCACGTCATCATGATGTTTCCGCAGCTGCCACTGGAGGTAGATGGCCACCGGCAACCCGGCCATGATACCCGCTTGGAGCTTCTCGATGAACATCACATTGTCCCAACTAAAGAGCCGACCACGAAGCAAGCTGTACACCATGGCGTCGCACACCATGGCCAGAATCAACGCGACAAAGAGCGGGATGATCAAGGGCAATCGACGCAATCGATTCTGGAGGAACTGGTAGCTCACCAAAATGACCGCGAAATCGGCGATCATGGCCCCCAGGCCGGCCGCCCGTGAGCCCATGGAATAGTAGAGCAGGTTTTGCCCCGCCAAACTGTTGTAGCCCTCCGGTGGATGAAGGGCATGAAACTCCAAGATGACGTCAATGGCACCGTGCAACACGTAGAGGATAATCAACGCGATCAACAATCGCCGAACTTCGCGAACCCCTTCCAAGACGTAGACCAAGACCATCGACGAGAGGATCAGCGGAAGAAAGAGCATGTAGGACACATGCGCCGGCTCGGCAAAGAAAAGTTCGGCGACCAGCACGGTGCTCGGGTCTTTGTTTCCTTTTCCGGCCACGAACAAGAAGGCCTCAAAAAGCCCCACGACTACATAGAGCGGGGCCAAACCAAATCGCTTGTTGAGCGCATGCAGGCCACACAAAACCGTGGAGAGCAACGCGATCTCACCCAGCAATGTCAGAGGAGCTATCCACTCGGCCGTAAGAATCATGGTCACCTTAGGGGGCTTCACCGATCGCGGATATTCTACCACAGCCCTTCATCGCTTGGCAGTGTCCCCCAATGCTCCTATGATGCGTGCGATGATTGAACCCGCCCGTAGTACCGACCGAGTCATTGTGGAGTTGACCAACGTCAGCAAAGACTATCACCTCGGCACCACCGTTGTTCATGCAGTTCGAGACGTGAGTCTCACGTTTGGGACCGGCGAGTTCGCCGCCATCGCGGGGCCGTCGGGCAGCGGCAAGACCACATTGCTTAATCTCATTGGCTGCATCGATACGCCCACCAGTGGCCACGTCGTCGTGGCGGACCAAGACACGTCGACCATGAAAGAAAAGGCGCTGACGGAGCTTCGGCTCTTCAACATTGGCTTCATCTTTCAGCAATTCAATCTGGTGTCGGTGTTAACCACCTTTCAGAATGTCGAGTTCCCCCTGCTCCTGCAGAAGAAACTCCATGCGGAAGAGCGGCGCGAACGCGTGAATGAATTGCTACAGAAGGTGGGGCTGGGCGATCACGCGCTGCACCGCCCCAGCGAATTGTCCGGTGGACAACGCCAACGTGTAGCCATCGCGCGAGCGCTAATCACACGCCCAGACATCGTGCTGGCCGACGAGCCCACCGCCAACTTGGACACGGGCACGGGTCAGACCATCATTGATTTGATGAAGCACATCAGCGCCACCGAAGGCACCACCTTCATCTTCTCCACCCACGATCGCGCTGTCATGGAATACGCACACCGTGTCATTGAGCTGACGGATGGTCGGATCGACTCATGATATTGGTGCGGCTGGCCCTGCGAAATCTGTGGCTGCACAAGGTGAAATCCTTTGTCCTGGGCTTCGTCCTACTCTTCGGCACCATCTTGGTCATCGCGGGCAACACCCTCATCGACAACATCGACAGGACCATGGCCACCAGCCTCATCGACTCGGTCACGGGCCACCTGCAAGTCACCAGCGCGGCCGGCGAAGACGACATGCAGGTGTTTGGCAACTTTGATGGGAGCACGTCGGACGTGGGAAGCATCAGCGACTTCGAGCGGATCAGCAAAGCGCTCTCGTCTCTGCCCAACGTAAAAACCGTGGTCCCCATGGCCATTGAAAACAGCATCATCGTCTCCGGCAATGTGCTTGAGCGGAAACTCCAAGAGCTCCGCGACGCCGTCAACGCCAACGACAACGACCGAAGGAAAGCGCTCAAAGTGCACGTGCGTCGCATCATCGACGACCTGGTCAACGATCTGAAGAATGTCGATGCCATCGCCGACATGGACCGGGTACGGATCGAACTGGGTGACAAGACGGACATATTGGTCAAAGCCCAATCGGACGCGCTGTGGGAACAATTCGACACGGAGCCCCTGGACGTTCTGGAGTTCTTGGACAACGAGATCACCGATTTGGCACTCGACAAGGACTTGTTGTGGCTGCGCTACATCGCCACCGATCCCCAACTCTTTGAGAAGACCTTCTCCCGTTTTGAGGTGGTGGATGGGACCATGATCCCCCGGGGAAAACGGGGGCTCTTGTTCAGCAAGTACTTCTATGAAGAGCGCCTCAAGAACAAGACGGCGCGGCGACTCGACAAGATTGAGGAGAAACGAGGCGATGGCCAAACCATCGAGGACTGCGAAGATTGCCAACAATGGATTGAGCGGAACAAGAAAGAGGTGTCCTCCTTGCTGGTGGAAATCGACGACGCCACCCGCGCCAAACTCGCGCCCGTCCTGGCGAAACATCTGGCCATGGATCCCCAAACGCCCTTGCGAGACCTCCTGGCCGAATTCATGAACATGGACGACAGCAACTTTGAGCAACGCCTTCAGACCTTTTACGAGGAAGTGGCCCCGCACTTGGTGATGTACCGGATCAATGTGAACGACGACGTGGTGCTCTCCGCCTACACGCGCAGTGGATACCGGCGCACCGACAAAGTGCATGTCTATGGGACCTATCAATTTAAGGGGCTT
>CAUZBV010000504.1:0-3219 GCA_963578115.1 Myxococcales bacterium | reverse complement strand
ACGGCAACTTGATGGCAACAGATTCGTGTTCGTAGGTGAGCACGGAGCGGTATTGGTGTCCGGTCAAGTCATTGAGCGGGATCCAGACCACTTCTTGTACTTCGGCGGGGTTGGCGACTGGACTCACATGGTCTTCTACGTGGTAGACGCAGGTGGCGATGGTGAGATCGAGCATTCGCCCACGTGCGACAGCGGTCACATCGTCCAGACGACCCAAGTAACGTCCCGTTTTCGTCAGGTCAATAGCGACTTCTTCGAGCGTCTCTCGCTCAGCGGTGTGCTGGATGGATGGGTCCGAGTCTTTGGCGCGCCCTCCCGGCATGGCCATGTGGCCTGACCATGGATCATTTGGATGTTCTGTGCGACGGATCAACAGCACCTCCGCGCCCTTTGAAGCGACTCGAAGCATGGCCACCACGCCCGCCCATCGTCCCGGTTTGGCCTCCCGTCGAGTCCGGTATTCATAGGTCAGCAATCCGGCCTCAATGTCCGATAGTGTGATGATGCGGCTGTCAGGGGCTTGCGTTGTCAACACGGATCCTTCCGAGTGATTGGTGTGCACGTGCACGATGATCGCTGTGCTCACGTGTGTCTTCCTGGAAGGTTATGCCCGTGACCGTTCAAGAATTCAACGGTCTGGTGGAGAATTGAGGTGCCCTCCCGTGTTCTGGACGGTGAGGCTGGGGGCCCGCACTTGCTGAATCGGTTTCTCAAAGAGGGTACACAGTGCGGTGATCATGTCTGTCAGTGTCGGCGATTCCGCGCCCGCGATGGCGTCAACGGCTTGCCGTCGCCGTGTTCGGATGGTTTCTAAAGCAAATGCGAGCGCGTCAGTTTGATCAAAGAGATGAATGGCATCCGTCACATCGTCGAGGGTGGTGTCTTGGCGTGGCTTGGCGAGAATATGGCGCAGGTGCTGTGCATCGGCCGTGGATGCATGGTTCAAGGCATGAAGGGCCAAGAGGCTCCGTTTGCCTTCGCCGATGTCACTACCCAGGCGATCCCTTCCTTTGTCCCCATAGACGTCCAGCACGTCGTCCTGGACTTGAAACAGTACCCCCATATGTCGGGCCGCTGCTGAGAGGCTTCCGATGACGGCGTCATTGGCACCACACAACATCGCTGCGCCACTCATGGGCAACATGAAGAGTCCAGACGTTTTCCCTTCCACCATGGTGAAGTATGCGTCCAGCGTGGGGTACTCCTCGTGGTGAAGCGCGAATTCCATCTCCTGCCCGCCGATGACGCAGAGCGTGCCTTCAAGCATTTGGGTCAGGATCGATTCTCGTGCATTCAGATCGGCGGGAAGTTGTTGGGCGAGCAAGAGCGCATAGTAGAACATAGCATCGCCCAGGTTGATGGCATGGCGCTCACCAAAGTGTCTCCACACGGTGGGGTGACCCCGTCGCATGGTGTCTCTGTCTTGCAGATCATCGTGGACCAATGTGGCGTTGTGAACCATCTCACAGGCCGCTCCAAAGGGCACCAATGGCGCTGGATCGTGGTTCAATGCATCGGCGACAAAGAGTGGAAGCAGGGCGCGAAACCGCTTTCCACCCGTATCCATGTGGTATGCGTACATGTGTTGCAGCGTCGGTGCGTTCGCGCTCGCGTTGCCAACAACCTGTCGCATTAAGGACGTGATGTCCTCAAGGTACTCGTCGCGCAGCTGGGAAAATCGAGAGTTCATGGGTTCACGGGCATCACGCGGCGTGCAGTTGGCGCAACGCCTCGATTGCGGCGGTGATGTTCACAGTGCCTTGGTCTGCAATGCTCGACGCAACCTTGGGAACCTCGGAGCCGCGTGCACCCGCTTCGACGGCGACGTTCCGCGCGTGAAGTCGCATGTGTCCCGCCTGGATCCCTTCGGCGGAAAGGGCCCGCAAGGCCCCCAGATTCTGAGCCAAGCCAACGGCGGCTGTGAGGCTGGCCAAATCGGCGGCCGTACGTACATGGCCAATCCGTTTGGCCACGTGTACGTTGGGATGAACACCGGCGACGCCCCCCACAACACCCACGGCCATGGGGATCCGTAGATGTCCTTCCAGGCTGTCCTCGACGACTCTCCATTGAGCCAAGGCGGTGTAACGACCCGTGCGTGCGGCGTAGGCATGGGCCCCCGCTTCTACGGCCCGCCAGTCTTGTCCAAAGGCGACCAATACGGAGTCCACACCATTCATGATCCCCTTGTTGTGTGTCGCGGCTCGATAGGGATCTCGTTCCGCAAAGACAGAGGCTTCTTGAATGCCATTTGCGAGCTCTGTGCCCGATGTGAAACCGTGGCCGTCCAGGGCATGCAGAGGCACGCGACCCCAGGCATGGACCATGCGTCGATCGCTCAAATTCGACAAGATGCGCAAGCGCACCCGGCCGCCCGTGATGGTCTCTAGATTGGGGGCCAATCGTTCGCACATGGAGTTGATCGCGTTGGCCCCCATGGCTTCGCCCACGTCGACCAAGAGGTGGACGATGAGCATGGGCCCCAAGGGGTCATTGGCATCCATTGGATCCAAGGTGTGTACTTCTATGTCGATCGCGCCGCCTCCAGCAGCACGAAGACGCAGGTGGAAGGAGTTGGCCTTCTCCAGCAACGCATCCTTGGCTTCGTGAATGGCTTTGACGGCGATTTCATGGTCGTCCACATCCAGGATCTGAATTTGTCCAATCATGTGGGGTGCGGACACTTCGGTGTGGATCCCGCCGCCTGCACGCAACAATTTGCAGGCATAGCTGGCTGCAGCGATCACGGAGGGCTCTTCAACGGCCATGGGGACCAGTCGGTCCTGTCCATTCACGATCAAATTGGCGCACACGCCCAGGGGCATGCCCATGACACCCAGCGCATTTTCCACCATTCGGTCCGCTTGCTCGGAAGGCAGACTGGATTCATACGAAAGCACCTGCGTATCTGTAGAAGAGAGACCCACAAGTTCAGCGATGCGCATTCGTCGTTCGCGGACACTGAGGCGGTAGAAGCCCGGCAACTCGCTATTCACAGTCTGTTCCCCTCAATTCGCCGCCCTGCATTGGCGGATCAAAGACGCGCACCTTTCGGAGTGCATCGAGTGTTATTGAGCCCGTGCAAAAACAAATCACACGGAGTTCGTAAATCAGATTTTCGAGGACGTTCACAACGGCGTCTTCACCGACACTGGACGCTTCCAGCAGTGGTCGCGCAAGAGCGACCACATCGGCGCCCATGGCGAGCGCAACGGCTAT
>CAUZBV010000503.1:0-3224 GCA_963578115.1 Myxococcales bacterium | reverse complement strand
AAGATCTCTTGGCTTTCTCGCGAGCGGGCAAGGGCAACATGACCTTTGTCCCGGTCCATTGCGATGCCGTTGTGCAGGCGGCGCTCGAGAATCTCAAGAAAGCGATCGATGACAGCAAAGCCAACGTAACCGTCGACAAATTACCCATCATCACCGGCGATCCATCGCAGCTGCGTCAGCTTTTCCAAAACCTCGTCGAAAACGCCATCAAGTACCGCGGCGATGCGTGCCCAGACATCCACATCAGCGCAGAGAAACAGAGATCCGAGTGGGTCATCCAAGTCCGAGACAACGGAATCGGCATGGATCCGGCCTACACAAAGCAAATCTTTCGCATCTTCCAACGACTCCATGAAGACCGGCAACAATACTCGGGAAGCGGGATTGGGCTGGCGATCGCGAAGAAGATCGTCGAGCGCCACGGAGGCAGGATCTGGTGCACCTCCGTACCGGGTGAAGGGTCGACCTTCGCGTTCGCAATGCCCACATTCGGTCAGTAGGATTGTCCATGAGTGAGGAATACAGCCATCGCATTCTCTTGGTGGAGGACAACCCCGCCGACGCCGAGTTGACCGCCGAAGCCATCCGGTTTGCGGGGCTCAATGTCGGCCTGGACGTGGCCAACAGCGTCGAGCAGGCATTGGCCATGTTGCGTCGTCAGGCTCCCTATGAGTCCGCATCACGACCGGACCTAATCCTCTTCGATCTCAATCTTCCCCGCCGCGAGGGCCGCGAGGGCGTTCGCGAGATCAAAGAAGATCCCCAACTTCAGACCATCCCCATATTGATCTTGTCGTCCTCCCGGGCCGAGCCAGACATTCAAGACAGCTACCAACTGCACGCCAATGGCTACGTGGTGAAGCCGGTGGACTTTCAGGAATTTGTCGATGTCTTGGAGCGCATTCGGCGATTTTGGTTCGAAACCGTCGAGCTTCCGCCGCCGCCGGACAAGGACAGGTCGTGAGCGGGACATCACACCAGAGCACAACAGCCACCCTGGATCCCGCAATTCGCCGCCGACGTGATCTCGTATTCTTGGTGCTCGCGGGACTCTTCCTGGGCACTCTGGCCATGCTCAACATCTTGGGCATCAGCCGATTCATTGATTTTTCGTTCCACATCGGGTCGTTGACAATCCCCTTTGTGGTCGCCGTGGGGGTGCTCCCCTACCCCATCACCTTTTTGTGCACGGACCTGATCAGCGAATTGTACGGTCGTCGCCGGGCCAACCTCGTGGTGTGGGTGGGGTTGATGCTCAACGGCTGGGTGGTCTTCATCCTGTGGCTGGGTGGGGTTTTACCCGGAACCGACTCGCCGGTTTTCTTCGCCATTCGTGAACAGACCTTTGCGGCGGTCACCGCATCGATGGTCGCCTACGTCGCGGCTCAATTCTGCGATGTCCACGTCTTCCACTATCTAAAACGGCTGACCCATGGAAAGCACCTGTGGTTGCGAAACAATGGTTCCACGCTGCTCAGCCAGCTGATCGACTCGGTGGCGGTGATCCTGCTCACCCATTTCGCAGCCAGTGCCCTGCCCATTGATGAAGGACAAGCGCTGTGGCCGCAGCTTATGGTCTTCATCGCCTCGGGATATGTCTTCAAAATGGTCGCGGCGCTTGTGGACACAGGGCCGATCTACCTGGCCGTCCACTACCTATCCCGGTACCTCCAGATCGACGCCACCCAAGAGAACGACGACTAAAGGCCAGGCACCTGGAAACGTCTATTTTTTGGACAAGTGACGACCGCGTTGTCACGCTTCCCATCCAGCCAACAGAAGGCGGCCCAGTCTAACATACTGTTATCAATTACCTTTTCTGACCGGAAGACATCGGCCTAAGAATTGCAGTACAATGCGATAGAGCAAAAGTCGGGGAGCTTGTTAGGAGAACAGTCATGAAGAAACAAGTCGCCATCAACGTCATCGCGCTCATGCTCTGGGGTTGTGAGCCGTCCAACCTCTCTCCCATACCCTCTCTGGGACCCAACATGTCGGCCATCACGTCGTCGAGTCTTGAAATCGGCAAGAGTGGTTCGCAGACGGACAGGTCGATCGCCCTCGTCGGTTTTGACGGTGCGGTGGAACCGAACGCCAGCATTCGAGTGGCCCACGAGCGCCTCGGACAAATCCACGAGACGACGGCCTCGGCCACTGGGTCCTTTGCCTTTCATCTGGAAGTCCGTACGGGAGACACATTGCTCTTGACGGTCCAAATTGGCGACTCGGACGAAAGCGCTCCCGTGACCATGGAGGTTCCGGCGGCGGATCTCGGTATAGATCGACTTCCGTTCCCTGAAGACTGTGAAGGGAACCCCCACATGGAGATGGAATGGACCGAAGAGGGGGTTTGCTCCATGGCCGCAGATTCGTGTTTTCTCGGGACAGGGTTCGATATGGTGGCCGCCAACCTGAGAACGGGAGACGTACAGCTGATCCCATTGAACGCCCAAGGCGAACTCTACGGTCAGATGGGCGCCGAGCTCGGCGATCAATTCCTCGTGTTTGGCCAACACCAGAGCGACGCCGGCCTGACCACAGAGGTCCACCTCATGGATGCCCCGCCGGCGGAAACCTCCAATCCCGAACAACCCGGTTCATAAGTACTGGTTTGGTCCCGAACACGCGCCATCACCCCTTCTGAAATCGACGGGCGAGCCGCTGATGCGTCGGCTTGGCAGCGAGGAAACGTTCTCGGGACTCGGGGCAAGAAGTCAACAGCTTCGCACGTTCTTCCAAGCGCTGCCACGCCTCCGAAAATACAGCCTTTGCCTCATCAACCGCTCCCGATTCGTCCAAAAGCTCGGCGTACAACACCAAAAGTTGAATGCAATGGCCAGCTTCCAACACGCTGCTGCCCAAACGTCGTCGCGCCCCTTCCGCTTCCTTTAGAGCATCGTCCACATCTCCCAGAGCTCGCAGACACTGAACGAGCGCGGCACGGGCCGCCACTTCGGCATCCAAGCCTTTCCCCAAGGCCACGGCGGCCTGTGCGGTCGAAAGAGCGCGGTCGTTCTCGCCCATCGCAAGCAACACGATGGCCGCACCCGACAGCCCGGCGACCTCCAGCCGCCCGTGCCCAAATTCCCTGCCAATAGCGATTGCTTGCTCTTGCAGCTGCAAGGCTTCCGAAAATGATGTGCCCTGGTAGAACAAGCAGAGTCCCAGGTTGTTGCGTGCGTAGCCCTCATGAAGGCGGTTCCCGATCCGTTGGCACTGACGAA
>CAUZBV010000502.1:0-3228 GCA_963578115.1 Myxococcales bacterium | reverse complement strand
AAGCAAGGAGTTCTGCCTATGAAAAAGGACCGCCCAAAAATTGACCCCAAGGTCCTCGCGAGATCGAAGCGATTGCTCCGTGTTGAACCCATCATCTTGCTGACTTTCGGCGCAACCATCATGGCCGTTGTCGTGGCTGCCGTGCATCTAGCCTAGCCCACCCCGAAAAAGGACGTTTCCAGCACATTGGCCCCCTGCTACCCTGTGGATGTGACTGACGCTGCACCCGAACAAGCAATCCAATCGACCGCAAAGCAGCCCGCGCCGCCCATCGTCCTCTACGACGGCGTGTGTGGACTGTGTCATCGAGCGGTGCGCTTTCTGTTGCGCGCCGATCGACACAAACGGCTGACGTTTGCGCCGCTGCAAGGCGACACCGCCGCCCGGTTGCGCCAACAACACCCCGAAATCCCCCAGGACCTGGACAGCGTGGTGTTGATCGACAACGACCAGGTAATCCTGCGATCCAAGGTGTTTATGGTGGGAAGCCGCCATCTCCCCTACCCCTGGCGCGTCATGTACTGGTTTCGCTGGATCCCGCTCTGGATGACGGATCCCGTCTATCGCTTGGTGGCTCGCTTCCGCTATCGCCTCTTTGGCAAGTTGGAGAGTTGTGCGCTCCCCTCCCCAGACCAGCGAGAACGCTTCTTGCCCTAAACCGCGACTACTCGGGGAGGATCAGGAGAGTGGACAGCAGCTTCATGCCGCAATCGGCGTCGCTCACAATGTTCCCCTCGGCGTCGGCTGTGGCGTTGCCCACCGGCTCCATGTGCGCCGTCTTGTCGTCCACGGTCCATACGCTGTAGGTCGCATCGGCCGCCGCGTTGGCCCCCAACACCCGGAAGGAAAAGACCCCTTCCAACGTCTTCACGCCCACGGGATTGATAAAAAACGCAAACGCGCCCGTCTCGGAGCCAATCCAAGGTTCTTGGTCGTAGGGCGGCAATGCATCGATGGGCACCGAAACCGCCAGGACTTCCTTGGGAACGCCCAATGGGTACTTGAGAGCACCCGGATCCACGCTCAACTCCAACATGCCGCCGGCGAGCGTCACGGTTCCCCCGTCGTCGGGCACCCAAGACTGCATGTCTTCGGTCGACTCAACAGCCACCAGATCCCGGGGCGCGGTCACCACATCCTTGATGGGCAAGTCCTGGAAGAAGAGCATGTTGGCGTACCCGAGCTGTGATCCTTGCACCTTGATCTTGTATTCCACCAGGGTGAGTTGGCCCACATCGTATTGGCCGTCGATACCGGTTTCTCCGCTCACGCAGTAGTCCGCGTTGCACACCAGAACGTACGCCCCGGCGAGCGGGTCGCCCTCGATCGTCACCACACGACCTTGCACGCTGCCACAGCACTCGGGCTCACTCACATCGGGTGTGCTCGTGTCCGGCACATCCATGTCGGTAAGCGCGGTGTCCGGTGGCGCCGCAACACCGGTGTCTTCTGCGCAAGACAACGTGAGTGCGAGCGCGCTTCCCAACAACAAGCGTCCGAACTGGCTCATGCCCTCTCCTCGCTGCGCTCGGGGATCGTAGTCCGCGAGCAAGTGTTCTTTCATCACCTCGAGACTACTCAATTCGAGATGTTCACTCCAATGATACGCCATATTGTCGCCATCCAACAGGGCAAACCAGGGATACTGACTGTCACGGGGCCCTTTTCCCCGGAGAGCCTGTGCCCTATACTGCGAGCCATGAGCACACCACCCTTTCACCTCGCGTTTCCCGTTCATGACATCGAGAGCGCCCGCGTGTTTTACACGGAGCTGCTGGGTTGCTGCGTCGGCCGGCAGGCGGAGCGCTGGATTGATTTCAACTTCTTTGGCCATCCGATCTCCGCCCATCTCAAACCCGACGCGTTGAGAGGGGCTCCCACCAATGAGGTGGACGGCGACAACGTCCCCGTGCGCCACTTTGGCGCGGTGTTGCCTTGGGAGACGTGGCATGACTTGGTAGACCGACTACGCGCCCACGACACGACCTTTCTCATCGAACCGCACATTCGTTTTGCCGGCCAAGCGGGTGAACAAGCCACGGTCTTCATCCAGGACCCCAGCGGGAATGCGCTGGAGTTCAAAGCCTTTCGGGATCCCAGCCAACTCTTTGCGACCGACTAGACGAGGCTGTGATGTGAAAAGTGGCCATTACGATGGAGTGGAATTCGGTCAAACTGAAGCGAAAACGCGATACACGGCTTGATTTCCGCGACCAACTACCCCCCGACTTCGGTCTTTACCGTAGGACGAGTATAAACGATTCCGTTAAAGAATGTCAGAAATTATTCGATACACATAGGTTTGCCCAAAAAATGGGATGAGGAAATGACGAGGAGAATCCGCCTCAGTCGGTGACGATCACGCCCTTGTACAGCGAAGCGGCCAACGTGTTACCGTCGATGTCCGATACATCCAGCTCGACCACCTCAACCTTCAGCGCGTCGTCTCCAGGAATGTCTTGCAGAATCTCAAAGACCATCTGATATATCATCGGATTGCCGATCACAGAGTCCTTCTCCGTCAAGTAGGCGGCCGTGATCTGGGTGGGCGTACCCACCTTAAAGAGCACCGTCTTGACGTTGCCATCCCAATCGTCCGGATGGGAGGGGTTGGTCAATATCGTGTGGCCGGGCCCGCCCAGTACCGCGGGGGGCAAGGTGGTCCCCTGGGCGACCGCGCATGGATCCACGACCACACTGCTGTTGGGCATTTCGGCAGGACACGTCAAACGCAAGAGCTTGGTGCGCGTAGCGTCGTAGTGCAATCGAAAGGCGAAGTTGGCAGCACGGGCGCTCTCGCTGGTCCGGCCGGCCAGCTGGATCGGACAATGAATCACGTCACCGGCCGCGCCAGCGACCACACACGAGTCCAGTTGGCCTCCGCAGGTGTCCAAATCCATGCCCACGCACTCGCCTTGCGTACACGTGTCACCAATGGTGCAGGGATCCGTGTCATTGCAGCCGATGCCTTCCCGATGGAAGCGCATCTCGCATTGCCCCGCCGCTGTACACCTGTTGGCCATGCACTCCACGTTGTCGCGACCGTTACAGAGGCCACAGCTCCCGCCACAGCCGTCCGTACCACACACCCGATTTTCACACGAAGCCTTGCAGATCGTTTGCTGCCAGGCACGGTCCAAAATGGCGTGGTCTGTCAGACCGGTCACGTCCGCAAGAAAGCGAGCCATATCGCTCGACACTAAGCCATTGTCAAAGCTCTCGCCTTCC
>CAUZBV010000501.1:0-3244 GCA_963578115.1 Myxococcales bacterium | reverse complement strand
ACGGTCACCAAAGAGGCATGTAAGGCCATGGTGGACGTCCTCGCCAACGAGCTGGAGGGCCTCTTAAAAGATGTATCGGGCCCCATGGTCGTGGGCACACCGGTGGACGGCCCCTGCCAGGCGTTGGACAACAAACCGGAAGGCGGCGACCGCATCATCGACCAGTTGGGGAGTAGCGACAATCACTGCGACTGGGACATGAGTTTCGACCTGGATGGCGAGAGCTTCGTGCCCGAATCATCGACCTGGCACGGCACCCACAAATAGGACTCACAGGGGGCGTCAACGCCCCTCTGCCTACCACTCTTTCGGATTTCGAATCACTTCCAGCAGGGCCGCTTCGCGTGTGCCCGCCTCGGGTTCTTCGTCATAGACCCAACGCACCTCCGGCGGCAAACTCATCAGAATGGATTCAGCCCGACCACCGGTCTGTAGACCAAACTGTGTACCCCGGTCGTACAGTAGATTGAACTCCACGTACCGACCGCGCCGGATGAGCTGGAATCGTCGTTCTTCGTCTCCCCACGGGTCGTTACGGCGGCGCTCCACAATGGGAATGTAGGCATCCAAGAATGCGGCGCCGACCTTCTGCGTGAACGCCAACGCCTGCTCATTCGGCACGGGCTGCTGCAATGCAAGCGGGTTTCGTTCTCGCAGTGATGCGGCAAAGGCACCCACATCCACGCCCAACCAATCGAAGAAGATGCCACCGACCCCGCGGGCCTCGCCCCGATGGGGCAAATAGAAATACTGATCACACCATTGTTTGAAGCGCGGGTGCCAGTTCGGATCAAAGCCGTCGCAAGTCGTTCGTAAGACGTGGTGGAAATGGGCCGCGTCCTCCTCCATCAGATAATAGGGCGTCAGATCCATTCCGCCCCCGAACCAAGACGCGTCGCCCTTCTGTATCATGCGAACGTTGGCATGAATGGTTGGGATCATGGGGCTCTTGGGGTGCAACACCAACGACACACCCGACGCCATAAAGGATCGCCCTTCGCCCGGCAACTCGCGCGCAAACGCCTCGTCCAGATCGCCATGCACCTTGGACCAATTCACACCCGCACGCTCGAAAATAGCGCCGCCCGTGAGGACTCGAGTTCGGCCACCGCCACCGGCATCACGCTCCCAGACGTCTTCATGAAATTGGGCTTCGCCGTCGACGGCCTCCAAACCGGCGCAGATCGTGTCCTGCAACGACTCGAGCCAATCGGTATTGAAATTCGCCGTCATGGGCTTCCCTGTTCTGATTTCGTTCCCGAGTCTTTCGACCCGTGGCGTTGCTTGACTTGTATCACGAGCGACCCTAGAGTTCCACGGCCTGACCACCCAATCCCCCCTGCGTGAGGAGCACACAACCATGTCGAGTCGGATCTTGATCGCCCTCAAAGGAGTCTGCATGGGCCTCGCCGACGTGATCCCCGGTGTCAGCGGCGGCACCATGGCGCTCATCCTGGGCATCTACGATCGGCTGATCGCTGCGTTCAGTATTTTGGGGCCCCACCTGCTTCGTCAACTCGTTCGTGCTGAGTTCTGGCGACGGCTCATGCAGGCCTTAAAACCCAAGGGACAGCCGGGCGACGACGACATCGGCGTGATGGCAGGCCATGTCGCCTTTTTGATCAACGTCTTCGTGGGGATTGTGTCGGCGGTCTTGGTGGGGTTGAAGGTACTGCCCAGCCTCTTGCAGCAATACCCCACGCAGATGAGCGCGTTTTTCCTGGGGTTGGTGCTGGCCTCGACGGCCGTACCCTACGCTCGTATCCAACGCCGCACCCTTGTCGTGGCGGTCCTGGCCATCGCTTCCCTTATCGGGTGTTGGTTTCTCATGGGGATTCAGAAACAGAGCAGCGGCGGGTTTGCCCGGACCACAGTCACCCTCCAACGGACCGATGGTCAGCCTTTCAAGAAATCAGACGCTCTTCACGGTTCATGGGTCCAATTCCACGTGAACACCGAGAAAAAACTGAGACACAACATCGCGTTCTCCTCGGAAGACCCTATTAATATCGTCGCCGGTGAGGCTCAAATCACCGGAATCCCGGTGGTCGCCAAACAAGCGGGAGCCCACGCGAACATTTCCGCTACTGGAGACCAGCCGCTCAATTTGGTGGTCAGCAGTGTCGATCCAAAAGGATTGGCGCCCATCGTTGAATGGTCTGTCCATCAAGAGACCGACGCGGGCGGCGGAACGGACCCCGCGCTCTGGTATGTCTTCATCTGCGGAGCCGTGGCCATCTGCGCCATGCTCTTGCCCGGTGTATCGGGCGCCTTCTTGCTGCTCATGTTGGGCATGTATGGCTACGTGGTTCACCAAGGACACGCGTTGGTCTACAACGGTGACACACAGGCAGTCGGCCCAATCGCCGTATTCCTGTTCGGAATCGTGCTCGGCCTGGCCTCCTTCTCGCGCCTCCTGAAGTGGCTCTTGGCCCACCACCACGATGGCATCATGGCTGTGCTCATCGGTCTCATGCTCGGATCGCTGCGTGTGTTGTGGCCCTTCCGCGACGCCGTCTCTGGAGACATGACCCTGCCCTCTACACTTGATGCAACCGCCGGCGGCGCCATCGGAGCGGCCGTGCTGGGCATGGTAATTGTCGTCGTCCTGTCTCTTGCCGGTAGACGCGCCGCCCCGGAGCAGGCTGGGGGCTGATGTCAAGAGGGGGATGGGTTTTATATGACCCACTTATCCTGGGTCTTAAATGACCTATTGGGCTCCAATGACCCACCCCTAAGAGCACATGTTGGCACAGCGTGATTGCCATTAACTGATTGTTTTAATAGAGTTTTTAAGTGTTTTCCCTGTGTGCCGGGTGGCTTGGCACGGCCCTTGCGAGGAGTAGGGGTGTGGCTAACAGGAAACACAAAATGAATAACACACTCAAAACAACCCTTCTCGTTATCGCAGTTTTCGCAACCAGCACAGCCTATGCCGGCAGCGACTCCATCTTGACGCTGGGAATCGGTACGTCGATGGGTGTGACACAGCAGACGCCATATGGTGGCTCCGCCCAGGCCACGTTCACCAATGATCTGACGGTACGAGCCCGAATGCTGCATATCTTTGGCGTCGAAATGGCGTACAGCCCCACGGACCGAATGGAGAGCACCGACGAGTTGGTGTTCACGGGTCAGTTCCGCGCGAGCGCCTTGTTGTACGTCATCCCAACCAACCCGGTGGCCTTCTATCTCAAAGCTGGAATCGGCGCAGAGAGTATGGGCGACATCTTCAAAATCGACG